>NZ_JAKEDR010000032.1 GCF_023653455.1 Paraclostridium ghonii | reverse complement strand
ATAATAGATTACAGCATATATAAATGCTAAATATAAAAAAATATTAAAAGCTAAGTAATAATAGTTAAAAAATGACTTAAATATATAATCAGAATAATAAAGCATTAAATTGCTAAGGCTATATTTAAAGACATTTTAAGGAGGGCATCTATATGGCTAATAAACCACTAGTGAACAATGCAAAACAGGCTTTAAATGAGATGAAATTAGAAATAGCAAATGAATTAGGACCACTAAACCTTAATATTGAGAAAAGTAATATTTCTTTTAATAGTGATGAAGGTATACCAGGTAGTTTAGGTGCAGTTATGTCTAAGAAATTAGTTCAAATGGGAGAAGAAATTCTATTAAGAGAATATAATAATAAAAAATAATACCTTAAATTATAAAGCATTAGATACCTGTGATATCTAATGCTTTATATATTTAAATAGTTTTACAACAATATATTAAAACAAACAAAAAAGCTTCAATCAAAATGATTGAAGCCCTTTGAAATACGAATGGTGCCGGTTGTGGGACTTGAACCCACACGGTATCACTACCAACGGATTTTGAGTCCGCCCCGTCTGCCGATTCCAGCAAACCGGCTCGATATATATTTATTATAACAGGAATAAAAACGTTTCGCAATATATTTAGCCTTAATATACAATCAATAATATGGTAATATTAAATATAATACGAATTGGCAATACTAAAGAGTATAAAAAATTAGGAGTGATAAACTTGGAAAAAACGTTAATTATAATAGATGGAAATTCAATTGTTAATAGGGCTTTTTATGCATTGCCTGACTTAACAAATAAAGAAGGTTTACATACAAATGGCATATTTGGATTTACAAATATGTTATTTAAGCTAATTGATACATATAAACCTACACATATTAGTGTTGCTTTTGATAAAAAAGCTCCAACTTTTAGACATTTAGAATATAAAGAATATAAAGCTGGAAGAAAAAAAATGCCAGATGAGTTGAAACAACAGTTAGAGCCGTTAAAGAATTTATTAGATGCTTTTAATATAAATAGATTAGAAATTGAAGGGTATGAAGCAGATGATATAATAGGAACGGTATCATTAAATGCAGAAAAAGAAGGATATAAAGTATATATTGTTACAGGCGATAAAGATGCAATACAATTAGCTTCAAAGGATACAACTACTCTTATAACTAAAAAGGGAGTAGGAGAGGTTGACGAATATGACTTTGATGAAGTTGAAAAAAGATATGAAATGACACCTACTCAATTTATAGACTTAAAAGGTCTAATGGGAGATAAATCGGATAATATACCTGGAGTTCCTGGAATTGGAGAGGTAACAGGTATTAAGCTTATAAAGGAATTTGGAAGCATTGAAAATATAATAGAAAATATTGAATCTGTAAAAGGAAGTACTAAGAAAAAAATAGAAGAGAATAAAGAACTTGCAATAATGAGTAAAAAATTAGCTACAATAATAAGAGATGTTCCAATAGATATTGACTTAGAAAAGTTAGAGTTTGGAAACTATGATAAGTCAGAATTAATAGAAGTTTTTAATAAACTCAATTTTAACAGCTTAATACATAGATTAGATTCAGACACAGAGGATATTGAAGTAGTGATAAATAAGCTTGAGGAAGTAAAAAACTTCATAAAAAAGGTAAAGGATAAAGGAAAACTAATACTAAAAACTATAGCTAGAAGTGGCAATATACTTGAAAAAAATATAATAAATATGTACTTAAGCGTTGATGGAGAAGACGTATTCTACATTGATGAGAATCAAATAGATGAGATAAAAGAGTTATTAATAGATGAAGATATAAGAATTTATGGATATAACCTAAAAGAAGATTATATAGCTTTAAGACCGTACAATATATCTTTAAGTAATATGTACTTTGATATATCTATAGCTGAGTATCTTATTGATTCTAGTAGCTCTAATTATACGTATGACTCAATAGCAATGAATTATTTTGGACAAAAGATAAAATCAACTGAAGAGCTATTAGGAAAAGGTGTTAAAGCAAAAAAATATGAAGATCTAGAAAAAGAAGAAAGAGATAAGACAATAGGAAGTATAGTTCAACTTGTTGAAAAAGTAATCCCTAAAATGGAAGAAAAGCTAGTTAGTATGGATATGGATGGGTTATTTTATCATGTAGAGATGCCTCTAGTAGAAGTGTTAGGTTACATGGAATATGAAGGAGTAATGGTAGATAAAGAAAAATTAATAGAATTAGGGGAAGAGTTTAAAGTATCTATAGACAAACTTGAAGAGGAAATATACAATCTTGCTGGAGCGGATTTTAATATAAATTCTCCAAAGCAACTAGGTGTTATTTTATTTGAAAAATTAGGACTTCCAGTTATAAAGAAAACTAAAACAGGATATTCAACTAATGCTGAAGTATTAGAGCAATTAAGTGATAAACATGAAATCATAGATAAAATAACTGAATATAGACAAATTGTAAAATTAAAATCTACTTATGTAGATGGGCTTATAAATATAATAAATCCTATAAGTCATAGAATTCATTCATCATTTAATCAAACGATAACAACTACTGGAAGGATTTCATCTACAGAACCGAATCTTCAAAATATACCTGTAAGGTTAGAATTAGGTAGGAATATAAGAAAAGTGTTTATAGCAGATAAAGGTTATAAATTAGTAGATGCAGATTACTCACAAATCGAATTAAGGGTTTTAGCACATATGAGTCAGGATGAGCATATGATAGATGCATTTAATCATAACGTTGATATACACACAAAAACAGCATCACAAGTATTTGGTATAGATATAAATGATGTAACAAGTGAGCAAAGAAGTGCCGCAAAAGCAGTAAACTTTGGTATAGTATATGGTATAAGCGATTTTGGATTATCTAAAAATCTTCATATACCAGTTAAAGAAGCGAAAAATTATATTGATAGCTATCTAAATACTTATGAAGATATAAAATCGTATATGGACAATACAATTGAAGAAGCAAAAAAAGATGGATATGTAAAAACTATTTTAAATAGAAGAAGGTAT
Organism: Paraclostridium ghonii; assembly: GCF_023653455.1. Classification (GTDB taxonomy): domain Bacteria; phylum Bacillota; class Clostridia; order Peptostreptococcales; family Peptostreptococcaceae; genus Paraclostridium; species Paraclostridium ghonii. The sequence goes on along the minus strand of NZ_JAKEDR010000032.1, from coordinate 23,082 downwards.
ATACCAGAAATAAAAGCTTCTAATATAATTCTTAAAAACTTAGGAAAAAGATTAGCTATGAATGCGCCAATACAAGGTAGTGCTGCAGATGTAATAAAAATAGCCATGGTTAATGTATATAAAAAATTAGAAGAAAAAAATCTAAAATCAAAGTTAGTTCTTCAAGTTCACGATGAGCTTATAATTGAATGCATACAAGAAGAACTAGATGTAGTATCTAAAATTGTAAAAGACGAAATGGAACATGCTATATCTATGGATGTTAGTTTAGACGTAGATTTGAATACAGGAGACTCTTGGTATGAGACAAAGTAGGTGATTAAATGTTGATAATAGGATTAACTGGAAATATAGGTTGTGGGAAAAGTAGCTTATCAAAAATATTAGAAGAAAATTCTTTAGATATAATTGATGCAGATTTAATATCTAGAGAAATCATGAATAATAACAAGTTACTAAAAAAAGTATTTGATATATTTGGAGATAATATAAAAAAAAATGATGGAGAACTAGATAGAAAGAAACTTGGAGAGATAGTTTTTAATGATGACAGAAAGTTGATTAAATTAAATTCATTAACACATCCAGTTATAAAAGAAGAGATATTAAAGAAAATAAACTATATAAAATTACAGAATAAAGATATTGCGATAGTTGATGCAGCTTTACTAATAGAGGGGAACTTTTTAGACTTAGTAGATAAGTTAATTGTTATTACTTGTGATGAAGATATACAGATAGATAGAATAATAAATAGAGATAATATTACAAAAGAAGAAGCTCTAAATCGTATAAAATCACAAATGAGTCAATCTGAAAAAATTAAATTTGGAGATTATATAATTGATAATTCTGGGGATATAGATGGGTTAATTTATAAAGCAAGTAAACTAATAACACATATAAAGGAGAATTGGTGTGAATAAAAAAAGATATATAACTATATTTATAGTCTTTATGTTATTGGTTTTAGGGGGGATATCAATACAACAAAAGTTAGTATTAAAATTGTTACACCCAAGGTTATACAAAGAATATGTAGAGATATACTCCAAAGAATTTTCAGTAGATGAAAATTTAGTATATAGTATAATTAAAGTAGAAAGTAAATTCAATAAAAATGCAGTTTCTAATAAACAAGCTAAAGGATTGATGCAAATAAGCGATATAACTCAAAAATGGGCAGAGGATGAGTTAGGCTTAGATGAAGTTGATATATTTGATCCTGAAACTAATATAAAGATAGGTTGTTGGTATCTGAGCAAATTACATAAGGAATTTAATAACTTAGATTTGGTTATAGCAGCTTATAATGGTGGATCAGGGAATGTAAATAAATGGTTGAATAATGAAAAATACAGTAAAGATGGAAGTAAATTACATGACATACCATTTAATGAAACTAAAAATTATTTAGATAAAGTTAGAGAAAACTACATTATTTACAAGTCATTATATGGAGAGGAAGAATCTGATGAAAAAAATTAAATTACTAACAGTTATTATGACAATTATGATTGCCGTTTCAGGGTGTGGCAAAGGTGATAATAACAAAAACGAAAATAAAAATACGAGTGAAAAAAATAACTCAGAATATATACACTTATCTATGGTAAATCCTAAAACTATAAATCCTATAAACAACAATGAACAATCCGTTGGATATATTTTAAATTTAGTATACGATAGTTTATTTACACTAGATAATAATTATAACGCTGTTCCACAGCTAGTAGAAACATACTCAATGGCCTCAGATGGTAAAAGCATACAAATAAAATTGAAAGATGCAAATTGGCATAATGGAAATCCAGTTACATCAGAAGATGTAGAGTTTACTATAGGTTTAATAAAAAGGTCAGAAAATAGTTCATATAAATCTTTAGTTGAAAATATATCATCAGTATCTTGTGAAGATAGCAAAAACTTAACTATAAACTTCAATGAGCCATATGCGTTCTCTATAGATAATCTAATTTTTCCTATAGTTAGCAAGTCTGAGTTAAGTGAGTTAAATAGCACAGAATTAAATTCCTATAAAAATAATATGGTAGGAAGTGGAGCATATAAAGTATCTAAATTTAATACAAGATCTAATATGGTATTAACACTTAACGAAGACTACTATGATAAAGAAAAAATAAAAGATGCTAAAAAGGAAATTAATGTAATGCTTGTTCCAGATGAAGAGGCCCAAGTTTCTATGACTTTAGCACTATCAAGTGATATAACTAAAGTTGGCATTAGCGATTTAAGCAAATTCCAAGAAGATGAGTTTAAAATAACTAACTATGAAGGTAGAGACTATGAATATATGATATTTAATTATAGTAATCCTATAATGAATGATATTAACTTTAGAAAAGCAATTGCATATTCTATAGATAAAAAGAAAATTTTAGACGAAGCTTATTTAGGAAATGCATCAAATGTAAATTTCCCATTACATTCTGAATCTAAGTACTATGACCCTGCTATAAAATCAACAGGGTATAATGTTAATAAAGCTAAAGAGAGTTTGAACAAAATAAATATAGACAAGATAAATTCTAGTCATACAGGGCAAGATGATGCTTCTAAAAACGAAGATAATAACAAAAAAGAAGAAACAAATAAAAAAGCAAATGAAGAAAACAAAGAAACTAAAGAAACTAAAAAAGTAAATGAAGAAAAAGAAAAAAAAGAAAAAACAAAAGAAGAAATTAAAAAATTAAACTTAAGAATTGTTGTAAATAAAGAAAATAGCGAAAGAGTTAAATCAGCTCAGTTAATAAAAGAGAATTTAAACGAGATAGGAATAAAATCTACTGTAGAAGAACTTGAAGGAAAAGAATTAGTTCAAGCATTAGAAAAAAAAGAATATGATTTAGCACTAGTTGGGTGGGAATTATCATCAGTGCCAGATGCTACAAACATAATAAACTATAGTGGATACACTAATGAAAAATTAACTAATGACTTAAACGCATTAAAAATTTCTAATAGTGTAGATAATACAAAAAAAATATATAAATCTATTCAAAAACATGTTTCAGATAATGTAGCTTTTGTAAGTTTAGGAATAACTGATGAATATTTAGTAACAAATAAAAGAATAGAAGGAAACTTAAAGCCTAATGACTTTGATATATACGAAGGTATATACAATCTAGGTTTTAAAGAAAAAGAAGCTAAAAAATAATTATTAATAAAATTTACCCTGTAGAATAGATGGTTTTTAAAAATCTATTCTATAGGGCATTTTTATGTATACTAAAATAAATGTATTAGATTTTAACAAGATTTATTAAAAAAAAAAAGACTTCTATTAGGGGAAATAATAGAAGTCCAAATTGGGGAGATTGAGTATGTTTGATTTACATTAATATTATTTGCTGAATAAAAAAAAATATACATAAATAATTAAAATAAAATTTATATTAATAGATATATAATATGAGATTAATACATATATAAAAATATATAATATTTATAATAAAGAAACTTTTATTGATTTAATGAATATAATGTAAGTATCAAAGGGGGGGATATCATGGAACCTATAAAACATAACGAAGACCTAAAAAAAATTATACTTGATATGACCCAAAAAGAGTTTCAAAACTCAACCTCTAATAAAGGAGTTTTGAGATATATTGAAGGTAGAGTAGATTCGGTTATAGATGAAAGTATAAATGAGGTTCATGATGAAGATTTAAATGTACAAACATATATAAAGACCATAAAAATAGGATCACACCAACAGAATATAAATGAAATAAGTAAAATAATCAAAAGTGAAGAGATTTTCAAATCAAAGGCAGAACTTATAAAATTTGCGAGATACTTAGGTATGAATGTAAATTCTAGACAATCATACAAATTACTTTTGAAGAAAGTATGTAATAATATATATGAAAATAAAGATTTATATAATAAAAAGTATATATATTATACGAAAGAAAATAATACTTATATCTTAGATCCAGAAAAAATTAAAAGTTGTCTAATTGAAAATTATAAATCAAGGGCAAGAAACGATATGAAGTCTATTGCAAAAATCCTTAATATAGAAACAAAAGAAGATGAAGGCGCAGAAGATATACGAAAAAAAGTTATAAACTGCATAATAAAGGATAAACTAAGTAAAATTAAAAATTAAGGCGCTATATATTAGCGTCTTAAGTTTTTTAAAGACTAGAATCAATTAGATTTAGGGGTTGATTACAAGATGATAAAAAAGCTATGGGCAATAATCTTTGTATCTATAGTAATTATGGGGAGTTATTTTTTAGAAATAAAAAAATTTCCACCTAAAACGGAAATAAAAATAGTTAGTTATAATATACACAGCGGACTAAATAAAGATATGTTTCCTAGTTTATTCGATATAATTGATTTTTTAAGAATAGAAAATGCAGATGTTATATGTCTGCAGGAAGTAAATGAGTCGGCTAAAGCTGGTTTTCAAGTTAGCAGTTTAAAGGAAGATTTAGATATGTACTCACATTTTGGTGCAAATGTAGTTAAATTTGGGGCCAATTATGGACTTGTAACATATTCAAAGTATAAAATAATAAGCCAAAATCATATATATTTAAGCAGCAAAACTGAACAAAGAGGGATGCTTCATACTGTAGTCAAACTTGGGTTTGGAAGACATTTAAATATAATAAACTTACATTTAGGACTAAATAATTCAGAAAGAAAAAAACAATTAAAAGAAGTTGAAACTTTTGTGAAAGGTTTAAGAGATCCATACATAGTTGTAGGGGATTTTAATGATGGCAGTATGGATATAAATGAAAATATATTTAAAGATGCAGCTATGAGCACAAATAAAGATAATGTTTTAACTTTTTCAACTTCATTAGATAGAATTGATTATATTTTAGTTTCACCTGATATTGAAGTAAAATATTACGATGTATTAATGAAAAATATGTCTGACCATTATCCTATAGTATCAAAATTTAAAATTTAGGAATATATAGTTTTTTTACTGAATATATATTAGTAAATATATTTAAATGGGGGGACAAACTAATGAATAGGAGAAGAAACATATATAGAGGCATGAATAGAAGAAGAAATCATATGGCAAAAGGAATAACTATTGGACTAGTTGTAGTTGGACTAGTTGGAGGGTCATTTTTTATAAGAAAATCTGATTTTAGTTTTACTGAAAAGATAAGTAGTTTAAATATTTTCAATAAAAAAGATTTGGCATTTAAGGAATTTTCATATAAAGATATAATAGGAAAAAGTGATGATACTAGGGGGGAAGCGAAAGCTGAAAAAAAAGAAAATAAAAAAGAAACAGAAGTATCAAATCTTAACAATGAGAATGCTAAAGTAGCTACTGTTAAAGATTGGGGAGTATACTCAATCCAGATAGCAGCTATAGATAATGAGCAAGAATTAAAACAAATACAAAATAAATTAACTGAATCAAAAGTTCCATTTTCTATTGTAGAAATAGACAAGGTTAAGAAAGTACAAACATATCCTTCATTTAAAGAAGAAGAAAGTAGAAAAAATTTAGAAGTATTAAAAAAACAGTTTCCAGATGCTTTTGTAACTAAGTTAGAAATACCTATGCTTAGTCTACAATACACAGAAAAATACGCGTATGTAGAAAATATATGTAAAGAGTTAAATAATTTAATAACTAACTTTGAAGAAGAATCTAAGGTATTTGATAAAAGTAAGGATAGCATAGATAAGGCAAATTATAAAAATATAATTGGAAATCGAATAGCAATTTTAGAAAAAGTTGAAAAACATGCAAAAGAAATTGATTATGATGGAATGAAAGGTTTTAAAGAAAACTTACTACAATATACAGAATCTATAAAGGAAAAATCAAAAAATAGCTTAGAAATGGCAGAAAAAGAGCAATACAATATTAGTGAGAGTTTACTTATGTCATCTATGCAGGGATATTATAGCTTTGTAAATTCAATAAAAGCTATTTAAAAGTTGTTTAAAAAAACAACTTTTTTTATTTTAAGAATTTTATGTAAATAAGTTGGAAAACGTTATAAAATGGATTTAATTAAAATATTTTTTTAACGATAGTTAAAATATTACTATGGATATAGTATACTTATATTAGAAAAAAAGTTAAATTAAGCCGTAAGGGGGTAAAAGTATGAAACTCTTAACTTTCAAAGGAGGTATACATCCTCCATATAGAAAAGAGTATACTAACAACAAGGCACTAGAAAAAGCTAAAGATCCTAAAGTTGTATACATTTCTATGCAACAACATATAGGAGCACCAGCAAAACCTGTAGTGAGCTTAGGAGATCATGTTTGTGTAGGTCAAAAAATTGGTGAAATGCAAGGGTTTGTATCTGCTAATATTCACTCATCAGTATCAGGAACAGTAACAGCAATAAAGGATATTGACGTTCCTGGAGGAGTAAGTACATGTGTAATAGTAGAAAACGATTTTAAAAACACTATACATGAGAGTGTAAAGCCAAAGGGGAGTTTAGAAAGTTTAAAAAAAGAAGAAATAGTAGAAATTATAAAAGAAGCAGGTATTGTTGGAATGGGGGGAGCTACATTTCCAACCCATGTGAAAATTTCTCCACCTCCAGATAAAAAGATAGACTTTGTCATCTTAAATGGAGCTGAATGTGAACCATATTTAACAGCAGATCATAGGTTGATGATTGAAAATCCAGAAGATGTTGTACTTGGATTGCAAGTTCTTATGAAAGCTTTAAATGTAGATAAGGGATACATAGGCATAGAGGTAAATAAGCCAGATGCTATAGAGGAAATCACTAAAGTTTCAAGTAAAATTAACAATATAGAAGTTGTAGGGCTTGAAGTTAAATATCCGCAGGGAGCAGAAAAACAACTTATATATGCTTGCACAAATAGAGAGGTACCATCAGGTGGATTACCAATGGATTCAGGAGCTGTTGTAAGTAATGTAGGAACAGCAGCGCAAATAGCAACAACTATAAAAACAGGTATGCCTCTTGTAGAGAGGATAACAACTGTAACTGGAAATTGTATACAAGAACCAAGAAACCTTATAACTAAAGTTGGTACACTTTTCTCAGAAATTATAGAAGAGTGTGGAGGTCTTAAAAGTGATAAGAAGGTTGGGAAAATAATAATGGGTGGACCTATGATGGGTATAGCTCAATATACGACTAACATACCTACTAACAAAGGTACGTCAGGAATATTATGCTTAGATGAAGAAGAAGCTACTGTTCCAAAGCCTAAAAGCTGTTTAAGATGTGGAAAATGCCTAGATGTTTGTCCAGCATTTTTACAACCATTATATATAAGTGCATATAGTTTAAAAGGGGACTTTGAATCATCTGAAAAATTTAGAGCACTAGATTGTATAGAGTGTGGATCATGTTCATTTATATGTCCTGCAAGAAGACCTCTACTTCAATCAATTAGAGTAGCTAAAAAGGAAATAATTGCACTTAAAAGAAAACAATCAAATAAGTAAAAGTTAGGGGGAAATATGATGGATAGTAAATTAATAGTGTCATCTTCTCCACATGTGAGAAGTAATGAAGATACATCATATATAATGAAGCAAGTTATAATAGCTCTTTTACCTGCAGCATTAGCTGGTATATATTTCTTTAGATTAAGCGCTATAAATGTAATGTTTTGGTGTATATTAGGAGCTGTAGGATTTGAATGGATATGCCAAAAAATAAGTAAAAAAGAATCTACTATTGGAGATTACTCAGCGGTTGTAACAGGGTTGTTACTAGCATTCAATGTTCCAGCAGCTCTTCCATGGTGGATGTGTTTAGCAGGTTCTGCTTTTGCAATAATAATTGTTAAAATGGTATTTGGGGGAATTGGAAATAACTTCATAAACCCTGCATTAGGAGCAAGAGCATTCTTACTAGCATCATTTCCGGTAGCTATGACTACATGGACAAAAACAGGAGTAAACTGGGTTAGTTCAGGAAATTTAGATGCAGTTACAACAGCAACACCGTTAGCTGCATTAAAAGCAGGAACTGAAGGAATAAGTGTTTTACAAAGTAGTGGAGTAAGCCTTTTTGATATGTTCATAGGTAATATAGGTGGATGTATAGGTGAAACATCTGCATTACTACTTATATTAGGTGGATTATATTTAATGTATAAAGGGATAATCAATTATGTAATACCTGTATTTTATATAGGAACAGTAGCTATATTAATGTTTATACTAGGTGGATTTAACTTTGAATTTGTAATGTATCAAATGGTAGCAGGAGGACTTATGTTAGGAGCATTCTTTATGCTTACTGACTATACAACATCTCCAATGACTAAAAAAGGTCAAATTATATATGCAATAGTAGCAGGTGTTATAACTACAGTTATAAGACTTTATGGAGGATATCCAGAAGGAGTATCTTATTCTATATTATTTGTAAACGTAATGACACCTCTTATCGATAAATACACAAGACCGAGAGTATTTGGGGAGGTGGCTAAATAAATGAAAGATATATTTAGATTAGGGATTATATTATTTGTTATATGTGCCGTGGCATCGCTTATGTTAAGTTTAACAAACAATATAACTGCACCAGTTATAGAACAAAGAAATATTCAAGCTAACAATGAATCTAGACAAGAAGTTCTTCAAGATGCTAAAGAGTTTAAGGAAGTAACAAATGTAAAAGGCGATTTAGTTGAAGAAATTTATCAAGGTGAAAAAGATGGAGAAGTAGTAGGATATACTATAAAGACAGCGCCTAGAGGATATGGCGGTAATGTTGAAGTTATGGTTGGGATTTCTAGTGATGGTAAAATATCAGGAGTAAAAATAGGAAATCATTCAGAAACACCAGGACTTGGATCAAAAGCTGCAGAACCGGCGTTTAAAGATCAATACAATGGTAAAAGCGTTGAAACTTCTCTTAATGTCGTGAAAGGAAATGCTAGCAATGAAAATGATATAGTAGCTATATCTGGAGCTACTATAACTTCTAAGGCTGTTACAGCTGGTGTAAATGCAGCTATGGATGTATATAAACAAAAACTTATATCAATTAATGGAACGGGGGAATAGAATATGGGTTTAGGAAAAATAATTAAAAATGGATTAATAGATGAAAACCCAACGCTTGTTCAAGTAATCGGTATGTGTCCTACGTTGGCGGTTACGACTTCAGCTATAAATGGATTAGGTATGGGGCTTTCAACTACTGCAGTACTAGTATGTTCGAATGTAGTTATATCTATGATGAGAAAATTTATACCATCTAAGATAAGAATCCCGGCTTTCGTAGTAGTAATAGCTACATTTGTTACTATGGTAGGTATGTTACTTAAAGCTTATATACCTGCTCTTGATAAAGCATTAGGACTATTTATACCGTTAATCGTTGTTAACTGTTTAATATTAGCTCGTGCAGAGAGTTTTGCATCTAAAAATAAACCAGTTGAGTCAGCTGCTGATGGATTAGGTATGGGACTTGGATTTGCACTATCATTAACAGTATTAGGGGCTATAAGAGAAATACTTGGAAATGGTAGTTTATTTGGATTTACTTTATTTGGAGCATCTTTCCAGCCAGCTTTATTATTTATATTACCTCCAGGCGCTTTCCTAACATTAGGATTTTTACTTGCAGGATTCAATAAATTAAAAGATAAGAAAGCTAATTAGGAGGGATATATATGAATTTAATACTTTTATTTTTAAGTGTTGTATTAGTTAATAATGTTATAACATCTCAATTTTTAGGAATATGTCCGTTTTTAGGGGTTTCTAAAAAAGTAGATACAGCAGTTGGGATGGGAGTTGCAGTTACATTTGTTTTAACTCTAGCATCTTTTATAACATATTTCGTACAAAAAATATTAGAAATAACTAACAATCAATTTTTACAAACAATAGCGTTTATACTAGTAATTGCATCTATAGTTCAGTTTGTTGAAATGGTAATACAAAAAATGAGTCCATCTTTATACCAAGCATTAGGAGTGTTTTTACCTCTTATAACTACAAACTGTGCAGTTTTAGGTATAGCTTTAGTTAATGTTAAAAATGGATATAACTTAGTTGAGACTATAGTAAATGGATTTGGAGCAGGAGTAGGATTTACTTTAGCTATAGTTTTATTTGCAGGAATAAGAGAAAGATTAGAATTAGCAGATATACCTGAGAGCTTTAAAGGATTTCCTATAACGTTAATATCAGCAAGTTTAATGTCAATAGCATTTTTAGGCTTTGCAGGGCTTATAAAGCTATAAGTTAGGGGTGAGATAATTGGCTATAATTAATTCAATTTTAGTTTTAGGGGTAATGGGTTTAATATTCGGAGCAATTTTAGCATATGCTTCTAAGAAGTTTGCAGTTGAAGTTGATGAAAGAGTAGAGGCTATACTTGAAGTATTACCTGGAGCAAACTGTGGAGGATGTGGATTCCCAGGTTGTGGAGGTTTAGCAAGTGCAATAGTTGAAGGTAGTGCATCTGTAAACGGATGTCCTGTTGGAGGTAGCGAATGTGCAGCTAAAATAGGTGAAATAATGGGTATAGCATCAGAAGCAGGAGAAAAGAAAGTAGCTAATGTTATATGCAATGGAAACTGTGCTGTTTCAAAAGATAAATATATATATGAAGGAATGACTGATTGCAAAGCTGCAAATGCCCTAAATGGAGGTTCTAAATCTTGTAAATATGGGTGTTTAGGACTAGGGACTTGCGTAAATGCTTGTAATTTTGACGCAATTAAAATAATAGATGGAGTAGCTGTTATTGACGAAGAAAAATGTGTTCTTTGTGGAAAATGCATGGATGTTTGTCCAAAAGGTTTAATAAATGAAAAGCCGATGAAAAATAAAGTAGTAGTATCTTGTAACAGCAAAGAATTTGGTAAAAATGTTAAAGAAAAATGTAGTGTAGGGTGTATCGGATGTGGAATATGTGCAAAAGCGTGCCCATTTGACGCTATACATGTAGAAAATAAATTAGCCGAAGTAGATTATAGCAAATGTGTACAATGTATGGTTTGCGTAGAAAAATGTCCTACAAAAGCTATAAAAGGTAATTTAAATGATAGAAAAAAAGTTACAATTGAAGAAGAAAAATGTGTAGGATGTACTATATGTAAAAAACAATGTAAGTTTGATGCTATTTCAGGAGAGTTAAAAGAAACACACAAGGTAGATGCAGACAAATGTGTAGGATGTCACCTATGTGTTCAAAAATGTCCTAAAAAGGCTATTAAAATCTTATAATATGGATATTATAGAGATATGGATATTTTCCATATCTCATATTTTTTTTCGAAAAAATAGATTTTGTAACGAGAGTGTAACAAAAACGTTCGACATTAACGTTGAAATTTTTACAATATAGTGATAAACTAAATAGGTATCTAAAAAGAGGTGAATTAATGAATATAATATTGGCATCAGGATCGCCTAGAAGACGAGAGATTTTGGCTAATACAAATGTTGGATTTAACGTCATAACTAGCGATATAGATGAAAGTATATTAAAAAATGAGGAGCCTACGCAACTAGTATTAAGACTAGCATTTGAAAAGTGTATGAGTGTTGCTCTAAAAAATCCTAATGATTTAGTTATTGGAGCTGACACTATTGTTGTTTTAGATCATGAAATTTTAGGAAAACCTAAAAATGAAGAAGAAGCTTTTGATATGTTAAGCAAATTGTCAAATAGAGAACATCAGGTAATAACAGGAATAAGCATAGTAAACTTAGAAAACGAAAAAAAAATAGTGGACTATGCTATAAGTAATGTTAAATTTAAAAAGTTAACTGATCAAGATATAAAAGACTACATAAGCACTAAAGAGTGTTTAGATAAAGCTGGATCTTATGGGATACAGGGATATGGCGCTTTATTAGTTGAAGGAATTAAAGGAGATTATTTTAATATAGTTGGATTACCAATATCAAAGTTAAGTGATATCCTTAAAGAAAATTTCAATATAAATCTTTTTAAAGGAATCTAGGAGGGTTAATTTTTTATGAAGTCATCAAGTTTATGTATAGGTGTAAAGGAGATGGCATTAGAAGAACGACCTAGAGAAAAAATGCTTATACAAGGAGAAAAAAGCTTATCTAATGCTGAATTATTAGCAATCATTTTAAGGACAGGAACTAAAAAACAAAGTGTTTTAGAATTAGCAAGTTATATAATAAATAAAGATGGACAAGGAATAAGATGGCTAGAAGATATAACTATACAAGAACTATGTGAAATCGATGGTATAGGATTATCTAAAGCAGCACAAATAAAAGCTGCTTTAGAGTTAGGTGTAAGAATAGCTAGTGTAAAGCCTGCAAAATATAAAATTACAAATCCATGGGATATATATAAATATTATATGGATAGTTTAAGATATTTAAAAAAAGAGGTTTTTAAAACAATTCTTTTGAATACAAAGAACGAAATAATTTGTGATATTGATGTTTCTGTAGGAACTCTTAACATGTCAGTGGTTCATCCAAGAGAAGTGTTTAGAGAAGCTATAAAAAGAAGTAGCAACAAAATTATTCTTATGCACAACCATCCATCAGGAAGCATAGAACCATCTCGTGAAGATAAGAATGTAACGTCTAGATTAGTAAAATGTGGCGAACTAATAGGTATTGAAGTCATAGACCATATAATAATAGGTGATGGGCTTTATTACAGTTTTAAGGAAAATATGATAATTTGATGGATATATGTGAAAGGAGCTTGAAATTATGGCAAAGAAAGAAAAGAAAGAAAGAAAAGGATTAAAATCTTTATTTGGAATGAATAAAATGTCTAAGGACATGGGTATAGATTTAGGAACGGCAAATACATTAGTTTACATAAAAGGACAGGGTATAGTAGTTAGAGAACCTTCAGTTGTAGCTATAAGAGATGATATTAAATCTGTCTTAGCAGTTGGAGAAGAAGCTAAAAGAATGATAGGGAGAACACCTGGAAACATAGTAGCTATAAGACCTATGAAAGATGGAGTTATAGCAGATTTCGATGTTACTCAAGCAATGTTAAGTTACTTTATAAAAAAAGCAGCATCTAACAAAGGTGTAGTTAGTCCAAGAATAGCAATATGTGTACCTTTTGGAGTAACAGAAGTAGAAAAGAGAGCTATAGAAGAAGCTGCGAGACAAGCAGGAGCAAGAGATGCATACCTGATAGAAGAGCCTATGGCAGCTGCAATAGGAGCTGGACTTAGAGTTGAAGAACCAGAAGGAAACATGGTAGTAGATATTGGTGGAGGTACTTCAGAAATAGCTGTAATATCTTTAGGTGGTATAGTAACTGCTAAATCTATAAGAATAGGTGGAGACGAGTTTGACGAGTCTATAGTAAACTACGTTAAGAAAGAGTACAACTTAATGATAGGTGAAAGAACAGCAGAAGATGTTAAAATACAAATAGGATCAACATTTAAAGATGATTCAGAGGAAACTATGCAAATAAGAGGTAGAGATTTAATATCTGGGCTTCCTAAAACTGAGCATATAGCATCATCACAAGTTAGAGAAGCATTAAAAGAACCTATAACATCTATAGTAGATGCTATAAAATCAACTTTAGAAAAAACTCCACCAGAATTATCTTCAGACATAATGGAAAATGGAATAATGTTAACTGGAGGGGGAGCTTTACTTAGAGGACTTGATAAGTTAGTAAAAGAGCAAACAGGAATGCCTGTTCATATAGCTGAAAATCCTTTAGATTGTGTTGCATTAGGTACTGGAAAATCTGTAGAAGATCAAGAAATATTTGAAAAAGTATTAATGATGAATAACAGTAGAAGATAATTTAAAGTTGGTGATAGGGTGAAACTAAATAATAAGAAAAAAAATAATAAAAAATATAACATTAAAGTGGTAGCAACTGTAGGCGTTGCTATCACTTTAATTGGAATTGTAGGAATGTCAATAGGAAGATATTCAAAAGGTGGAATTACAGGTAGTGGAGTTGTTTTAAGTTCAGTATCAGCAATTGAGAGTAACTTAAATAAAGGATTTACATTTATAAAAAACGGTACAAGCAACATATTTAAATTTAAAGAAAATGCAAACAAAGTTGATAAGTTAGAAAAAGAAAATGAAAAATTAAAAAAAGAAATAATTAATTTAAAAGAAGATGCAGATAGTTATAAATCACTAGAAAGTTTAAAAAAATCACTAAACTTTATAGATGAAAAATACAAAAAAAATATGATTAGTGCACAAGTTGTAAGCAAAAACGATGGGAATTGGTACCAGTCATTTGTAATAGGCGCAGGGAAAAATGATGGAGTTAAAAAAGATAGTATCGTAGTTAATGGAAATGGGTTAGTTGGGCTTGTTTACGAAGTTTCTGATAACTATAGTAAAGCTATATCTTTATTGGATACAAAATCATCAGTAAGTTTTCAATTGTTAAAAGATCCAAATAGTAAAGGTGTAATAAATCAAGAAGCAAATGGAAATAAAAACTATAAAGCAGAAGGTTTATTAGAAGGTTATATGTTCTCAACTTCATATGATGTACTTCCGGGAGATGTAATAGTAACATCTGGATTAGGATTATATCCTAAATCAATACCTATTGGAGAAGTGGATAAAGTTATTGATGACAAGAACAAAGGGTTAAAAAAGGTAATTGTAAAACCATATGTCGACTTCAAAAACATTGATGATGTTGTAGTTATCGAGCCAAGAAATATAAATTAGAAGGAGAAACTACAAATGAAAAGAATATTACTTTTTCTTATTGGTGTTTTGATAGTTATAATAGAAGGGAGTATCACTAACTACATAGATATACTTGGAGTGAGTGCAAACTTTCTTCTAATATATATGACTATAATATCTCTATACTTAGAGGATATAGAAGCCGTTACTATAGCTATTTTATTAGGATTTGTAAAAGATATAGCTTTAGGTAGCGTATTTGGAGTAAATGCTTTAATTTTAGCAGTAATAGCATATGGGATAAGCAATTTAAAAGACAAAATATATAAAAATAGCTATATAACTGTTTTTGCTTTGGTTTTTATAGCGAGTTTAATAGACTCTATTGTAAACATAGTTCTTTTAGGGAGTGTATATCAGACTTATGATATTTTACATATCTTCATTAAGGGGATATGTACAGTACCACTTGTAAATAGTATAGGAAGTTTAATTTCTTATTATATTTTCAAGGGGTCAATCCTTAAACTAAAAAAAGATTAGTGGTGATTAAATGGATAAAAATAAAGGATTTGATAGGCTTGACATAATGAAGTATATAATTGTTGGATTTCTTTGTATTATAATTGCAAAAATTATATACATGACGACATTTAAACATGAGCATTATAATGAATTAGCTAGTAATAAAACATATAAAGAGATACCAGTAAAAGCTCCGAGAGGAGAAATAAAAGATAGATATGGTCGTACACTAGCTACTAATAGAAACTCTTTTACTGTTCACGTATCTAATGATGGAGTAAACAAAAAAGATGAAAAAGGGAAGACAAGAGCTAATGAAATATCATTAGATTTAATAAATTTATTAGAAAAAAATGAAGAAGAATATATAGATGAGTTTCCTATATATGTAGAAAATGGAAAATACTTTTATACATTTGATAAAAATATAAGAGATTATAAGTTAGATAACGAAGTTCCGTTAGAATTAAATGCTAAAGAAACTTTTTACTATATAGTTGATAAAGCAATAGAAGAGAATAAAATAGATTCATCAGTAAGAAACTTGGAGCCAGCTGAAATACAGAAAAAGTTAAACTCTGTTGGTATATACCCTCCAATATTAGTTAAAAATTGGAAGTTTACAGAACAAAGAAATAAAGAAGATTGGATAAAATCTTATAAAATTGACAATGTAAATATTAATGCTCAAAATGCATTCAAAGAAATTAGAAAGCATTATGAAATACCTAACGACTTATCAAATACAGATGCTAGAAAAATTATGATTGTAAGAGATGCGCTTAAGTCTCAAGGTTATTCTCAATATAAACCTGTGACAATAGCAAAAGACATAAATGAAAAAACTATATCTGAAATAGAAGAAAGAGCTATAGAATTTCCAGGAGTATCTGTAGTAATAGAACCAGTTAGAGAGTATCCTGAAAAGAACTTAGCATCACACACGTTAGGAACTATGGGTAAAATCAATGAAGATGAGCTAGCTAAAAAACAAGAAGATGGAGATACAAGATACAGTAAAAGTGATATAGTTGGAAAAACAGGTATCGAAAAATACTATGAAGATAAATTAAAAGGTGAAGATGGATATAAAAAGGTTGAGGTTGATGCTAGCGGAAGAATAAGTAAAGAGCTAGAAGAGAAAAAGCCTGTATCTGGAGACAATGTATACCTTAGTATAGATAAAGACTTGCAAAAAGTATCTGATGATTCATTAGAAAGAATGATAAAAGCAGGAAGATCGGGAGGAACGTTTACAAGTGTATTTGGAAATTACGGTACATCAGGAAAAACAGCTCCATATTTAGATTCAGGAGCTATGATAGTAATGGATGCAAAAACTGGAGATATTTTATCTATGTCTAGTTATCCTAATTACGATCCAAACTTATTTGCAACAGGAATATCATCTGAGGAATATGAAAAATTACAACCTAAAAATCCTAATGATGTGTTAGCTGCGAACCCTTTAAGTAACTTAGTTACAAACGGAGCATTCCAACCTGGATCAACGTTTAAGATGATAACAGGTATGACAGGTCTAGAAGGTGGACTTAGTCCAAATTATGCTATAAATGACCCTGGTGTAATTAGATTAGGAAATAGACCATTTGCCGATTATATATGGCATCATGGTGGAGGAAACCATGGATATACAGACTTATATAAAGCTATACAAGAATCTTGTAATATCTATTTCTATACTGTAGGTACTGGATACAATTGGCAATCAAAAGAAAAGCTTGGAATAGATACAGGACCTGAAAAAATATTAGAGTATGCAAAACTATTTGGATTAGATAAAAATACAGGCCTTCAATCTGAAGTAGGTGAAAGCAAAGGACGCGTTCCAAATAAAGAAGATAAGCTTAAAAATACAGAAAACTCTCTTAGAATAGAGCTAGATAAGAAAATGCGAGATGCATTTACTGATATAACAAAAGCTAAAAATCCAGATGAATACAAAGAAAGAATTGATGAAATTGTAAGCTGGACTAAAGAAAATCCTTCAAGAAATGAAATTATGAAGAGACTTGAAAAGCTTAATGTTAAAGAAGATAAAATAACAGAAATTACAGATTTTGCTAAATTTAACTACTTTAACTTTGGTAATTGGTCAGATGCAGATACGTTCAACTTAGCTATAGGACAAGGGGAAAATGCTTATACACCAGCTCAAATAGCTAGATACATTGCAGCAATAGCTAATGGAGGTAATTTGGTAGAACCTTCTGTAGTTGATAAAACTATATCTAGTGATTTTAAAGACATTCATATAGATGAAAATAAAGTTGAAAAAATACCATTTAAAGACCCTGATAATTTAAAAGAACTGACTCAAGGTATGAAACAAGTTGCAAGCATAGGTGGAGGGAAAAGTGTATTTGCAAACTTCCCTATTGAGACGGCTGTAAAGACTGGTACAGCAGAAAAAGATGGTAAAATACCTACTGAAAATGAATATGATTATTTAATTAGTCATATGGGATCATATGGAGTATCTAAAGATGAAGCTGTAAAAGAAGCTGACAAATTATTAAAAGAAGCTAATGAAAAAGATAAAATAGAGTTTGAAAAAGAACAAAAAGCTGAAAAAGAAAAAGAAGAAAAAGAAAGTAAAAAATTATTTGGAAAGAAAGAAGAAAAAGAAGATACAAAGAAAGAAGAATTTGTACCAGATAACAGTGAAGCCACAAAAGCTAGATATCTAAGAAAAGCCATAAAAGAATTAAATCCTAAATTAACAGATGAACAAATAGATGCATACAAGTTAGACTACCCATCTTTTGCTTGGTCAGTAGGATTTGCTCCAGCTAATGATCCTGAGATAGTTGTTGTTACGGTTTTACCTAAAGGTAACTCAAGTAGTCTTGCATTACCTCCTATGAGAGAAGTGATGGGACAATACTTTGGATTAATAGATGAAAAGAAAAATAAACAAGAAAAAGCAAATAAAGAAGCAGAAGGTGTAAAAGAACAAGATGGTAGTAAAATGAATTTTGTATCTCAGTTAAAAAAATAGAAGGATTTGAAAAAAAATTGGAGAATATATAAAAGTGAGATATAGCTTTGGAGGTATAAAATGTCTTTTAAAGCAACAAATGAAGAACTAGTAGAATTTAAAGGTAATAAAAGAGGCATAGTTATCAATGTTAAAAGAAAAGCATCGTTTGAAGAAATAAGACAATGCATAATAGATAAAATAGAAACATCAATAGGTTTTTTCAATGGAGCTAAAATTTATTCTATAAATTATAATCATTTAAGTGATGTAGAGTTACTTCAATTAAAAGAAGATATAACTTCAAGGTTTGATATTGAATTTATAGAAGCAGAAATTGAATTGCCATATGTTTATCATGATACTAAATATGTAAATAACATGCGTTCAGGCGAAAATGTTGAATTTGACGGAGATGTAGTTGTAATGGGTGATATGAAACCAGGTTGCCAAGTTATAGCTGCAGGAAGCGCAGTGGTTATGGGTAATATAAGTCCAGGAGCAAAAGTCATTGCATATGGTAATGTAGTTGTAATGGGTAAAGTCGAAGGTTTCATACATGCAGGAGCAAAAGGTAATAAAAATGCATATATAGTAGCTAATAATTTAACTCCTATGGTTTTAAAAATAGCTAACTATATAGCTGAAGCTCCTGAAGAAGATTATATATCAAGAGATTATATAAATCCTGAAATTGCATTTACAAATAACGAAACTATAGTTATAGAAAATTATTTACCCAAAAAAATAAATAGATAATTAATGTAGGAGGGGGTAGTATCATGAGTGAAGTTATAGTTATAACATCAGGAAAAGGTGGAGTTGGGAAAACTACAACAACGGCAAATTTAGGAACGGCTTTAAGTTTAGAAAATAAAAAAACTGTTGTAGTTGACGCCGATATAGGACTTAGAAACTTAGATGTAGTAATGGGTCTTGAAAATAGAATAGTTTACGATATTGTTGATGTTGTAGAGGGAACTTGTAGATTAAAGCAAGCTCTTATAAAAGATAAGAGGTTTGATAATTTATATTTACTTCCAGCTGCACAAACTAGAGATAAAAATGCTCTATCAGTAGAACAAATGAAAAATCTATGTGATAAGTTAAGAGAGTCATTTGATTTTATAATCATAGATTGTCCAGCAGGAATAGAACAAGGATTTAAAAATGCTGTAGCTGGAGCAGATAGAGCTATAGTTGTAACTAACCCAGAAATATCTGCAGTTAGAGATGCAGATAGAATAATAGGGCTTTTAGAATCTAATGAAGTAAAAGATATACGCTTAGTTATAAATAGAATTAGAAATGAAATGGTTAAGCGTGGAGATATGATGGATAAACAAGATATAGTTGAAATTCTTGCTATAGACTTAATTGGATTGGTTCCTGATGATGAAAGTATAATAGTTTCTACCAATAAAGGTGAACCTGCAATCTTAGATGCAAGATCTAATGCAGGACAAGCATATAAAAATATTGCAAAGAGGATTTTGGGAGAAGACATACCTCTTATGCAAATAGAAGAAGAAGCTAATATACTAACTAAAATTAAGAAGATGTTTGGAATGGCTAAGTAGTGAAGGGGGATAAATTCATGTTAGATTTATTTAAAATGTTTTCTAACGAATCTAAAACTAGTAAGAATGTAGCTAAAGAAAGACTTAAGCTAGTTTTAGTGCATGATAGAATAGACTGCTCTCCACAACTTCTAGACTTGATTAAGTCAGATATACTTAAAGTTATTGCAAATTATGCTGAGATAGAAGAAGACGGATTAGAAATTAAAATGGCTAAATCTAGAAGTGATGAAGAAGATGGTCCTATATCAGCATTAGTTGCTAATATACCGTTAAAGAATATAAAAGAAAGAAGTAGATAAAAAAGGGGGGGAGCATTAGCAAACCCCTTTTTTACGCTTAATATAAATGATACTACTTAGGTATTGTCTTAAATAAGAAAGATGGTGATGACATGTTTGATTTTAAATCGATGTTTAAATTAATGAAAGAAATTGATTGGAAGTTAATTATAATAGTGATTTGTATATTTTGTTTTGGACTTGTTATATTAAGTAGTGCAACTCATGCAACTACTACAGGAGTCTATAATCAAATAATTAAGCAGCTAATAGCATTTTTGCTTGGTATGGGGCTTATAGTTTTAATATTGTTATTTGATTATAATTTTATAGGAAGATATTACAAGGCTTTATATATAGCTAGTATATTATTATTATTATTAGTATGGATACCTGGCCTTGGTAAGGTTAATGCAGGGGCTAGATCATGGTTACATTTAGGTCCATTAGACTTTCAAACCTCAGAATTAGTTAAGTTGACATTTATACTAAGTTATGCAAAAATTGTTGAGGAAAAGAAAGGAAAATTAAAGACTATAAAAGATATAATACCTCTTGCATTATATGCAGCACCTATAATATTACTTTTACTTATACAGCCGGACTTAGGAACAGCGATAGTATTTTGTTGTATAATAGCAGGGATGTTGTTTACTGCAGGACTTAATGATAAAATTATTAAAAGAGGGATTATAGCTATAGTTGTAGCTATGCCACTTATGTATATGGGAATGGCTGATCATCAAAAAATAAGAATAGAAGCATATTTAAATCCAGAAGATATTACGTTAAAGGGTAACTATCAAGTTATGCAATCGATGATAGCTATAGGCTCAGGTGGAGTTAAAGGTAAAGGGTTATACGAAGGAACACAAAATCAAAATAATTTCTTACCAGTTCAAGATAGTGACTTTATATTTGCTGTTATAGGTGAGGAATTAGGCCTTATTGGAATGGCTGCGATAATCTTATTATATGCATTGTTTTTAATAAGGATGATTGCTATTGCAAAAGAATCCAAGGATTTTTACGGAACATTAATTGTTGTAGGAGTTACGAGTATGTTTGCTTATCAGATTATACAAAATATAGGAATGACTGTTGCTGTTATACCTGTTACGGGGGTAACGCTACCTTTTGTTAGTTATGGAGCAAGTTCTTTAATGACGTCTATAGCGAACTTAGGTCTTGTACTAAATGTCGGTATGAGAAGAAAGAAAATAAATTTCTAATATATCAGAGGTGAATTATGAACATAGCATTAATAGCACATGATGAAATGAAAAATACTATGGTTGGATTTTGTATAGGATATGAATCTATTTTATGTAATTATGGATTGTATGCTACAGGAACTACAGGAAAAAGGATAGAAGATGAAACTAAACTAAAAATAAAAAGGTTAGCCTCAGGACCTCTTGGAGGAGATCAACAAATAGGATCTTTGATAGTTTCTCAAGGTATTGATTTAGTAATATTTTTGAGGGATCCAATGACAGCACAAGCTCATGAACCAGATATACAAGCTTTAATTAGACTTTGTGACGTTTACCATGTGCCTATTGCTACTAATCTTGCTTCAGCTGAGATTTTTATTAAAGCATTAGATAGAGGAGAACTTTCTTGGAGAGAAGTTAGAAAGACAAATACTCAACGTATATAAATAAATAAAAAAGCTATCTCGTTCGAGATAGCTTTTTTGTTTATTTAATTGATTCAGCGAATTTAACACCAAAGTCAAAACATTCTTGTAAAGTTTCATCACTTGGGAAGAATTTTTTCTTAAGTGTTTCAACCGGAATTTTGAAGCCTATGTTTTTAACAAGTAGTTCAGCCATAGTTATACCTTCACCACTCCATCCATAAGATCCAAATACTCCAGCAAATTTACCTTGGTTAGCCATAGGATCTATTAATGAGAAAGCATCCCACATAGGTTTAACCATAGTTCTATTTATTGTTGGAGAACCAAATAATATGCCTTTAGACATTACCATAATATCGTGAAGCTGCGCTTGGTCTATGTTTTCTATATCGTATAAAGTAGCTTCTTCACCTGTTGATTTTATCCCTTCATATACTTTTTCAGCCATTAGCTTTGTATTAGTATAAGCTGATAAGTATAATATAGCTACTTGATCTTGATTAGTTGTATTAATAGTTTGTGTAGACCAATCTACATATCTTTTAACTTGAGACATAGGATCTTTGTTTAATATAGGACCATGAGAAGGCAATATAGTATCAAAATCTAATCCTAATTCAACAACTTTATTTACAGCTTTTAAAACATGTTTAGAGAATGGCTTAACTATACAATCAAAATAATGTTTAGCTGATTTTAAATAATCCTCACTGTTTATTGCCTCTGGCTCTACACTTGCAAAGTGACATCCGAATGCATCACAAGTAAGTAAAGTTTTATCTTCTTCTATATAAGTAAACATTGTATCTGCCCAGTGTAAAAATGGTGCAGATATGAATTTTAAAGTTCTTTTACCTATGTTTAAAGTTTCTCCATCTTTTATAACATGACATTTAAATGGTCTGTTAACTTGCTCAGCTAAGTACATTTTAGCTGCATTTGTACATATAACTTCTACATCTGGGTTTATATCAAGTATATATTTTAAACTACCAGCGTGATCAGGCTCAGTATGATGTATAACAACGTAATCTAATTCTTCTATTTTTGTTAAAGATGATAATTTTTGTATAAACTCATCTTTAAAGTTTGGCTTTACAGTATCGAATAATACTTTCTTCTCATCATCTATAAAATAAGCATTATAAGTTGTACCAAATTCAGTCTCCATTATGATGTCAAAAACCTTTAGGTCTTTGTCTACAACACCAGTCCAATAAATATCATTTTTAATTTCAAAAGTTTCCTTCATAAAAAATCCTCCTAAACCGTAATTGATAAAATACGTAATTATATTTAAAATATACCCAATAATTAAATTTTAAAACACATTGTATACAAAAAACGTGAAAAATTGTTAACGCTATTGTACTTAATACTATATTAACAAAAAGTAGTGAGGTTTTGTATATAAT
>NZ_JAKEDR010000319.1 GCF_023653455.1 Paraclostridium ghonii | reverse complement strand
AGTAAATTTAATATAAATCTTCTTTGTCATCGTTTTTTGATTTTTTATCATCATATAAATAGTAAAGACCTAAAGTAACAATACAAATTACTAAACTCCACAATATAACTGATATAAACATTCATGTCACCTCTAATGTTGTGGCTTACTATTTATATATAGTATTACTTTTTATGAATTAAAGTTACTACTAACTTATATTTTTATTTATTTTCTTTATTTTATAATGGTATCTAATTGTAAAAATCCCACAAAATAATAATATAAAATAATATATAAATATTCCATATAAAAAAACAGAATATCCTAATAAATCTTTGGGAATTACATCTTTAAAAATCGTAAAAAATGCAATTTCATTAGCTCCTACATTTCCAGGTGTTGGAACTGGAGATACAGCCATATATAAAAATGCTTGTAATGTTATCATATTTCCATAAGATTGAGAGTTTAAGCTTAATGATCTATATACACAGTAAGCTATACTAAAATATAAAGTTAGCTGAATAAAAGTAAAAACTAAAGATTTTATTAGTGACTTTTTATCATTCAAAAACAATTTAATCGAATAATTATACTCATCAATAAATTGATTTACGTTTTTTTGCTTATTTTCTAATCCTTTAAATATTTTTATCTTTTTCAATATATTTAATGCTAAGTTTACTATTTTTTTAGTTTTTTTAGGACTATATATTATTAATATACCAAAACTTAGTGCCAGTACATTCATAATCATCCCTGTTGCTACTAATATAATTACAGAATTTAACTCTTTTTCTAAATAAACATAATGATTAAGCAGTAATATTCCACAGTATATAGTAACTACAGTTTGGAAAATAACTGTTTTATTTACTATAACAGCTGTTGCTTTACTTCCAGGTACCTTAGATTTTGTTAAAGCATAAATTTGCATTGGTTGGCTTCCTGAAGCTAGTGGAGTTACTAAGTTATAATATAATCCCATAGTTCCAATATTAAAGCTCAATGACTTAGACTTTGTATGATGAATAGAATTTAATATTATTTTAATAATATAAGCTTCTAGTATTATATACATTAATATACATGCAAATCCTAACATTATATATTT
>NZ_JAKEDR010000318.1 GCF_023653455.1 Paraclostridium ghonii | reverse complement strand
AATAATAATTAATTAAAAAAACATAATAAAATCATATAAATTTCACATTTAAAAACTACAATTATAGATAAGAAGGAAGTGATAAAATATGCCTATAATTTTAATAACGGGAGTTTTATTAGTAATAATGTATGGATTATATGTGGCTGCATATATATCTGAAAACTTAGCTGATGACAGTATATAAATAAAATGTTATATATAAAAAACGCCTTAGAGATCTTTCTAAGGCGTTTATCTTTAATTAGTCTATATTTGTATAATACGCAATACCTATACTTCCAGGACCTACATGAAGACCTATTACAGGGCCTATTGATTGTATCTTAACTTTAGTATTTAAATTTTCTTCTAAAACACGGGCAAGTTGAAGCCCTTCTTCTTCGCAATTTATATGGTGTACGATAACATCTCCAAGACCATTTTTATCAACGTCTTCAAAAAATGTAGATACGATTTTACCTATTGCTTTTTTTCTTGTTCTTACTTTAGTAAAGACAGAAGTTGAACCATCAACTACTGTTAAAATTGGTTTTATTTGAAGAATAGAACCTAAAAGAGCAGAAGCGCTACCTATTCTACCACCTTTTTTTAGGTAATCTAGAGTATCTGGTGAAAATAAAAACTTACTATTAGCTAAAACTTTATTGGTTCTAGTTAAAACTTCTTCTATAGATTTACCATCAAAAGCTAGACGTGCAGCCTCAATAACTGCAAAGCCCATTTGCATGCAGTTTGTCTTTGAATCTAGTATATTAATATCTGCATTGGGGTAATCTTCTAAAATCATATTTTTTATTAGATTAGCACTAGAATATGTACCACTCATATTAGAAGATAGGAAAATACCTAAAATAGAATCGCCTTTTTCTATTATACTTTTAAAGATATTTAGCATTTCATCAGGAACTGGTTGAGATGATTTAGGTATTTCAGATAAAGCATCCATTTTAGTATAAAAAGTTTTATTATCCAAGTCCAACTCACGAAAACTTTCACTATCCATAAAAACATTAAGAGATACTATTTTTATATCATATTTTTCTATGTATTCGTTAGGTATATAAGATGTACTATCTGTAATTATTTTTATAGCCATAAAAACCTCCTTCTATATATTTAAC
>NZ_JAKEDR010000317.1 GCF_023653455.1 Paraclostridium ghonii | reverse complement strand
CCCTAAATTCATATATTATAATGTTCACTATAGTAAAAATACATTTTAAATATTCCTTTTAATATAAAAGAACTTAAAATAAATATTTTAAGTTCTTTTATATTAATATATTATCAAATTCATTCTCTAAAAGCATATTTCTAAAATTTTTTGAATATTTTCTACCTATTGGCACTACAATTTCTCTTTGTAGCTGACACTCTAGTTTATTAAAAGTCTGTATATATTTGAGATTAACTATATATGATTTGTGGCAACGAATAAATCCATAATCTTTAACTTTTCCATATAACTCTTTAAAAATGCAGTTTACAGTTTCCGATTCTCCAGATATATTATGTAGTATCACCTTTCTATTTATACTTTCCATATAAACAATAGTATCTAGATTAATTATCTTATTTTTAGGCTTGGAAGAAATAATTATATTTTTGTTATAACCCTTATACACTTGTATAGCTGCTTTTAAAAATATATCATTAAATCTCTCATCACTGTCATCTTTCAATATATAATTTAACGGCTCTACCTTAAATGAATCCAATGCAAATTCTTTACTCGAAGTTAGAAATATTATTATTCCATTATAACCATACTTCCTTAATATTTCTGCTGTCTCGATACCATTAATATTTTTCATTATTATGTCTATAATTATTATATTAAATCTATTAGGATCATCTTCTAATTCAAATAGTAAACTTTCTCCACTTCTAAAAGTTTCTATTTTAAATGCATGATTATTTCTATTTGCTAACTCACTTATTTTATCCAAATAAGAATTTATTACATTTATATCATCATCGCATAAACAAATACTTAACATTTATTATTCTCCTAAATATAAATTTATTATAATTATTTTATATATAATCCTACTTAATGTATCTATAACCGTGTAGGATTCTATCAAATCTATACTTCTATTTATAACCTTACATACTACTAGTACTTTACTCCATCCTACATTCTAAACAATATATCAATGGAATACCCCCTTATATTTACCTTTATTTGTTATTTTTTACCTTTTATTATACATTACATTTAGTGTTTTTTCTACATATTTAGACTTTTTTAGATAACTCTTAGTAAATTTTATTAATAAAAACTCTCTTTATTATAAGATTACTAAAT
>NZ_JAKEDR010000316.1 GCF_023653455.1 Paraclostridium ghonii | reverse complement strand
TCATTAAAGTATATTATTTCTAAACTTTTTAAAAATTATAAAAAGACTAAAAAACAATTTCCAAATTATTTTTTAGCCTTTTTTATTTTTATAATTTTCAAAGCAAATTATTTTTTAAAAATTATATTTATAATATTATTCTCTTCATCATAAAAAAATGGCAATAAAAAAACTCAGTTTCACATTTTCATATGTAAAACTGAGTTTTTTTATATTAAATTAAGCTAATTCTAAAGCTATATTCATCATTCTTGTAAATGCAGTTTGTCTTTCCATAGCAGTTGTTGCTTCACCTTTAAATGGACAATCTGAAATCGTTAATATACAAAGAGCATTAACTCCAGCTCTTGCAGCATTCATATAAAGTGCAGCAGATTCCATTTCTACTGCTAATACTCCCATTTTAGTCCATTTAGCTAAAGAATCTAACCCTTCATCTCCATAGAATACATCACTACATAATATGTTTCCAACTTTAGGCTCTACACCTTTGCTTTTAGCAACTTCTACAGCTTTGCTAAGTAATTCATAACTTGCTATTGGTGCAAATGTACCTGGTAAGTTATATTGTGATGCATAGTTAGAATCTGTACAAGAACCCATTCCAATAACTATGTCATGCATTTTTAAATCTTCATGTAAAGCCCCTGCTGAACCTATTCTTATAAGATTTTTAACTCCATAAAAATGGATTAATTCATATGTATATATTCCTATTGATGGACAACCCATACCTGTCCCTTGTACTGATATTTTCTTCCCATTATAGTATCCAGTATAACCATTCATACCTCTTACAGTATTGTATTGAACAACATCTTCTAAAAATGTTTCTGCTATAAACTTAGCTCTTAGAGGATCTCCTGGTAATAATACTGTTTCTGCTATATCTCCTAATTTACCGCTATTGTGTGGTGTTGGTGCTCCCATTGCCATAATTTCAGTCTCCTTTAATTATAATATTATTTAAACTTAATTATTTTTTTAATTAATAATCAATATATATATAATATACATAAAACTTACATACTATTTAATTTTTAATCAACTTTTTTATAATCTCTCTATGTACTTATATATATAAACATTTGATTTAGTCTACACTTTTATGATTTAGCATACACTATATTATATATATTAC
>NZ_JAKEDR010000315.1 GCF_023653455.1 Paraclostridium ghonii | reverse complement strand
TTGTTATACTATACTCTATGGAATTATGATAAAAATTTTGGGAGGTGCTAATATGAATAAAAACGTTTTTAAAGATTTTTTATTTCAGTCTTTAGGACTAGTTGTTGGGTGTATTTTTATGAGTATAGGAATAAATATGTTTTTTAAACCATATACAATAGCTCCCGGAGGACTTAGTGGTCTTTCTCTAGTTTTAGGAAAACTTACAGGACTTTCTGTACCAGTTGTAATGCTTTCAATAGGTATTCCTTTAATAATATTTTCAATTAAAATATTAGGTATTAAAGATTCTATAAAAACGCTTATTGGAATGATTGTGTTTTCTATAATACTAAGTATTACATCACCACTTTCTAATATTAATGTAACAAAAGATGTATTACTATGTTCTATATCAGGTGCTTTGTGTCTTGGTATTGGACTTGGTATAATTCTTAGAATGGATACTTCTACAGGAGGAACAGATCTTATTGCACTTATGTTAAATAGG
This sequence comes from Paraclostridium ghonii, assembly GCF_023653455.1. GTDB lineage: Bacteria > Bacillota > Clostridia > Peptostreptococcales > Peptostreptococcaceae > Paraclostridium > Paraclostridium ghonii. Next base: position 662 of record NZ_JAKEDR010000315.1, on the reverse strand, counting down.
GCCTTCCCAAGTATTTCACTTTCAAAATTTATGGTTATATTAGATGGTATGGTTGTAATATCCTCAGGTATTGCTAATAAAAATTTAGAGACAGCTCTTTATTCAGGAGTAGCTCTTTATATAATAGCTAAATTAGTTGATGCTATAGTATCTGGTCTTAATTATTCAAAAGCATTTATGATTATCTCTAATAAGCCAGATGATTTAAGAGATGGTATAACTAAAGAACTTGATAGAGGGGTTACTTTCCTTCAAGGTAAAGGGGGATATACCAATGAAGATAAAAATGTTTTATTGGTAGTTGTTTCTAAAAATCAAGAAATTCATTTGAAGAAGGTAATAAAAAGTATAGATCCATCAGCGTTTATAATTGTTAGTGATGTTCACGAAGTTTTAGGTCAAGGATTTAAATCTATAGCATAGTAAATTATCCTCCTAAAATCATATTTTAATTATATATGATTTTAGGAGGATTTTTTGTGTCTAATGATAATTATGGAGACTTAAATATAATAATCATAGATTATATGATCACTTTTCATCTATTTAGACAATTATTAATTAATATTATGACATATAAAATACATATCATCATAGTTAAATTTTTAATTAATTAAAATTTAATTTTATATTGCAGATGTAAATAAACATATATACAATAT
>NZ_JAKEDR010000314.1 GCF_023653455.1 Paraclostridium ghonii | reverse complement strand
TAATAATATATACCTATTTGAATAAAGTTAAACATAATTAATTAAGCTGGAATAACAAAATAATGATTTATAAGAGCTGATATAATTGACAAAATGAATATTAGAACTATTACAATCATATGTCTTTTTTTATTCATTACAATAAGTGCTATGTACTCTCTTATTAAAGCATTAGGAAGAAAATAATAAGCAGTTTTTGATCCTAATCCATTACTTTTTAAATTAGCCATTCTTGCGTATATACTAGCTCTAAAAACATGATAATTGTTAGTTACAAATATACTTTTATAACCATCAGGCATTAAATTATCCATAATAACTTTTGAAAATTTCATATTTTGTAGTGTATTAACGGATTTATCTTCAATAATTGTATCTTTAGATGGGATGCCTTTGTTTAATGCATATTTCTGCATTGCTAAACCTTCTGAAATTTCCTCATCTGGACCTTGACCTCCAGAAAAAATAATTTTAGGAGGAAAAGAAACTTTAGATTGTTCATTATAGAAAGTTATAGCTATGTCAATTCTGCTAGCAAGTAGTGGAGGGACTTTATCACCAAAAACTCTACTTCCTAATACGATTATGAAATCTTGGTCTTTTTTTTCTTTATTAAATAGAGATAATAAAGAAATCATTAAAAAATTAAAAATACTAACTAAGAAGTAAGATTCTAAAAGTAAAAAACTGCCTAAAAATACAGTTACATCTTTTGGTAAAAACTGCTCTGTATTAAAAAAAGTTAAAATTAAATGAAAAACAAGTGCTAATCCTAAAAAAAGGCTTAACATATTAGATAAATTACGACTTTCCTTTTTCATGACAATTTTAGCGTTTAAAAACAAACCGAAAATAAGTGCGTAAATTCCGAATGCAGAAACAATCATAAATACAATAAAGAAAATTAAAAATAAAACTATTAAAAATCTACTTCCTGTAGAAAATGCTAAGTATGTAAATGAAATAGCGAAAGATATAAGAAATATATTGAAAAATAATCCATTAACAAGTCTTCTTCTGTCTTTAAAATAAGATATCAAAAAGATAGAAAATGTTATTATTGGAAACAAATAAATAAAAAACATACCTTACCTCCTAAATAAAAATAAAATAGATATTAAATTCATTATATATTTTTTCAATAATTAAGTTAATACA
>NZ_JAKEDR010000313.1 GCF_023653455.1 Paraclostridium ghonii | reverse complement strand
TCTTTAATATGAGTTTAGTTTTACTAAATAAAACAAAAATTAATATAAACCAAAGATTAGGAAAACTAAACTTAATAAAAATTAATATAAATTTTCTTTTTTTTATACATAGCTAGATACGTTTAAATTACTGGTCTATATTAGTTTTTTAAAAAATACAAAAAAAAACTAAGAAAAAACGTTGCAAATTTAGATATTTTTTCGTATAATATTAAGTTTGGTTTTTTGATGTATACAAATATCAATTTATTATATATAATATTATTAAATCAAAGAAAAGGAAGGGATATTATGGCCAGGCGGCGATCTGTAGAGCAAATTCTACTAGTGTTGATAGGTTCAATTATACTATCATTCGGAATTTACAATTTTAATTATCAAAACAATATTACAGAAGGTGGAGTGTTAGGATTTTTACTACTGTTAAAAAACCTGTTTGATATTAAACTTTCATTAGCAAATCTTATAATCGACTGTGCTCTATTATTAATAGGATACAAGTTTTTTGGTAAAAAATTCATTAAATATTCTTTAATAGCAACTATCAGTTTCTCTTTATCATTTAGTTTTTTCGAAAGTATAGGACCAGTTATACCTAAATTTCACAATTTAATACTGGGAAGCATAATCGCCGGTATATTTGTTGGATTGGGATCAGGTTTAGTTGTTAGAGCAGGAGGTGCAGCTGGTGGTGATGATGCTTTAGCATTAGTAATTTCTAAGACTACATCTTTAAAAATTGGTGAAATTTATATTATAAGTGACTTTTTTATATTAGGCTTATCATTAATATATTTATCAATTTCTCAAATAGCTGTATCTTTAATTGCAGTTAGTGTAAGTGGAAAAGTTATAGACTTTGTATATTCATATAAAAATAAAGATCTTGCAAAAGCTTAATAATAAAAGCGCTATAGATATTATTTTTTAAAATAATATCTATAGCGCTTTTAAAAATAAATACTATTATATGTAATCATAGTATTTATTTTTTATTTTCAAATATAGTTCTTGTAGTATCTAAATCCTTACCTATACATCTTTGACTGTTTATTCTCTCTAAAGCAAGTATTTGCTTTGAAAACCCATTTAATACTTCTGATAATTTTTTTAACATAATTAAAATCCCCTTTCATATTTTACATATTGTATACAATATACTGTAT
>NZ_JAKEDR010000312.1 GCF_023653455.1 Paraclostridium ghonii | reverse complement strand
TATAAAGATTTTATAACTATTTTTGAGATATAAGATTTATAATAAACATACGTTATAACTATAATTAACATAATTAACACTAAAGATATAACTATAATATTTAATGTTAACCTATCTATTTTATCCTCTATATCACTAATGTCCTGTCCTTTTTTATCATAAACCGATGAAATTTCATTTAATTCATTAGCATTATACTTTTGTGTAATATTTTTAACTTCTTCTAATGCACTATATTCATTTGTTGACTCTAAAAACATTGACGTTCCTAAAGTTGCTGCTAAAACTGAATTATCTACATTTTCAGTATATACAGTAACTAATGGATTTTTAATATTATTAAGATAATCTCCACTATAGTTATCGTACGTAAAATAAGTTTGATTATTTTCTATATAGATTAAGTTTATTTTTAAATCATCAATCTTCTTTTTACTTAATTCTTCATTTCTAGCATTTTTGTACATATTATATACATCTACCTTTTGGAAGTAAAACCATTCTCTATATGATTTTTTTATATCTTTCTCATATTTTTTAAATTTTTGTGGAACTAATACATTTAAAACATCACTATTATTATCTATCTTATCGAGAACATTTTTTTTATCATCAAAAGTTTTTACCAAATTTCTCTTTAAGTAGTTTTTATCCACCATTATATTTCTTCCGTAAGGTGAGTATAAATCTTTTTCACTTTTAATATTTTTTTTATAATTATAATCTATATTTTTGTTTTCAGAATTTATAAATGGTGAACGTTGGAAATTAAGTGTTTTTATTATAAAAACCTTATCTAACTTGCTTAATTCTTTATAAACTTTTAATACTTTTTCGTTAATCTCATCTTCTATATCCAGATGATTCTCATCAGTATAGTACATTCCCCATATATTATATAAATTTTTAGTATCTTTCCATAAATTTAAACTTTCTTCATTATCCTTAAGTGTAGACATTTGATATGATAAATTTTTAAATGATAAAATTATTAATAATAATAGACAAAGTTTTGATAAATTTGCAATAAACCTTATCTTTGAAAGTCTTCTTTTTTCATTTTTATTATTCAAGTTGATAAAAGATAATGAAAATAAAATAATAGAAAATAAAATTAATAATGATACCGTAAATAAATTTAATACAATTGTCATAGGAATAAATTCTGATAAAACAC
>NZ_JAKEDR010000311.1 GCF_023653455.1 Paraclostridium ghonii | reverse complement strand
AAACTAAATATAATCAATGACAAACCTATTAATTCTAAACTATCTGAGTTAAACATAGAATTTACAGCATATCCTGCAACAACACCATGTATAGATCCAACCACAATAGGTAACATGAAAAATATTCCTAACTGTTTAAATATAGCTTTATTTATATAATCTTGACTTACTCCTATTTTTCTTAAGGTATTAAATCTTTCTTTATCTACACTCGCATCTTGAATACATTTAAAATACATTATACTACCCAATGACACTGTAAATACAAGTGCTAAGAAACAACCTACAAAATATACTCCATTAATTACATAATATATACTTTTATCAAATTGATCCGCACTATAAATTTCAGTTTTTGAACTTTCTCTCATATGTTGAGCTATTGACTTAGTATTTTCAAAATTTTCAAGTGTAACTCCTTTAAAGTATAGTTCTCCTTTGTTTAGTTTTGATTTTAATATTTCATAATCTTCATCATTTAAAACTAATATACCGTTATCAGTTGATTTACCCATCATACTAAAAGGTATAGTTTCATTTATTTTTATTGATGTATCATTTATTTCTAAGTTATCATTTATTTTAAAAGCATTCATCATATTTTTAGGGATAAATAAAATTGACTCACCTTTTTGTGGTTTATTTTTTTCTATATCGTTTTTTTGTTTTACTTTTTTATGTTTTAACAAGTTTTCTATATCTGAATACTTAGTTAAATATATATCCCTTATATACATACTTAAATTTGATTTATATGGAATTAAATCTACAGTAGTCTCATATTTTACATCTTCATTACTTAAATTAATAGCCATATCTAAAGCCTTATCATCATCTTTATTTTGACTTATATAAGATATACTATATGGGTAGTCCCCGTACAATCCTTGAGAAAAAAGTGCATTCATACAAAATGCAACCATTATACAAGTTAAACTACAAGCTATTAATATAGCTACTTGAGCTAAAGTTTTATTATTGTCTTTTATTCTAAAAATAATATTGTTGTAGCTTACAACATTTGTTTTTAAGTACAATCTTTTCTTATTTTTTATAATATTTTTTATAAAAATAGTGAAAAATCCCTTAAATAAAAAAATTGTTCCTATAATCGTCATAATAACAGTTGCCATTATAGCCATCGGAAAAGGAATACTTAAATCTTTGTACTTTAATATTAATACATAACCTAACAT
>NZ_JAKEDR010000310.1 GCF_023653455.1 Paraclostridium ghonii | reverse complement strand
TTATGGAAGAAACTAATAGTTTTAGTATGTTTATCATCTATGTTAATAGGTTGTAATTTATCATCGGAACAAGATTTAATAAATAAAGTAAATTCAAATCAAATAAATAAAAAAATACAAGAAAGTGAAGTTAAAAGTGAAGTAAGTAAAAGTAAATTAATAACTCAAAATAAAAGTGAAAATAAAAAAGAAGAAGATAGGATAATGAACGTAAGTTATAGTAGGGAGAATGTAACATCTATAAGTCATGTAAAAAAGAGTGAAATGAGAGAGGTGATATTAAATACCACAGGTGCTAAAAGCATGGTGAATTTATCAGATACATTTGTAGAAGCTGAAGAAAAATATGGAGTTAATGCTTTTTTTATGGCTGGTATAGTTGCTCTTGAAAGCGGATTTGCAACTTCAAGAAGAGCTGTAGAAGATAACAATTTGACTGGATATGAAGTATATAGTGATAATTCAGAGGGGAAACTGTTCCCAAGCCAAAAAGAGTCAATACTACAAACAGCTAGGCACTTAAGTGAAAACTATTTAAAAGAAGGAGCTCAATACTACAAAGGTTTATCAGTTGATGCAATTCAAGTTAACTATTGTCCAGATGAAGATGTGGATAAAAACTGGGAAGGAAAAGTTAATGAGCTGTCGTGTTCATTTTTAGATACGTATGAGAAAATTTTTAAAAGTAATAATCAAGTTGAAAAAGAATAAAAAGAGGCAAGTGATATAAGAGCCTCTTTTGAAAAAGAATTAGCTTTATATTAAATAATCTTTTACTAATCCATAATATTCAGAAGAGTTGTACATAAAATATGAAGAAGAAAAGTTAACTATAATATTACTATTTAATAAAAAATTATTTTTTATTAAAAAGTCTCTATCTCCATATAATATAGATTTAATAGCCATGTTTAAATGAGATTTAAATATTTCATATTTTCTTTTAATTTCATATGTATAATAGCCTTTCAAATAAATATTCAATAGCAAATTATATTTGTTCTTTTGTACTAAAACCCAATTTCCTAAAACTTCATCTCTTAAATGTATGTCAATTTTTTTATAGTTATAAAAATTTGCAATATCTAAATATAAAATACCAGTATCATCGCTATGAGTAAGTGTATATTTTCTATTTTGTAAGGTATAAGTTTTTGTCATTGGATAAATAAAGTTAACTTCTAATTTATTTTTATTAAACTCCATAAAACACCACCT
>NZ_JAKEDR010000031.1 GCF_023653455.1 Paraclostridium ghonii | reverse complement strand
ATATTATAGTTCCTATTTGATAGTTATATGGATACTTATTATTAGTAACTATAGTTAAAAGTTTCTTAAATGCAATATCAGTTTGTAAGAGTTGAAAAGGATTTTCAACTTTTTGAGTAATAAGAAATTCATCATCCATTTCTTTAAAGTAAACTTTATCATCATATTCATTCAAACTTTCAATTGTTTCTATTTTATTTTCAAGTCTAAGTATACTTTTTTTTATATTTTTAAGTTGAGATTGTAGTTTGCTTTTTTGTTCTTTTAAAAGAATTAAAGCTTTATTGTCATCTCTTTTTGTTAAAAAATCTTTAATTTCTTTTATAGGTATTCCTAGCTCTCTTAAAACTAATATACTGTCTAAAACTTCTAGTTGATCAGAAGTATAATACCTATACCCATTGTTTTTATCAACAATTTTAGGTTTAAATAAATCTATATTATCATAATATATCAATGTTTGTTTACTCATTCCATGAAGCTTTGCTAATTCACCTACTGTAAATTTCAAATATATCACCTCAATTTTTATTTTGAAAAATTTATTGACAATATAGTTACTATATCCTTCACAATTATTAATGTCAAGTAATATCAATTATTAAAAAAATTAGAGGTGAGAAAATGGAAGAAGTATTTGCAAAAAAACAAAACTATAAGGAATTTTTAAGATACGTATTTCCATCTATTATAACTATGATATTTTTATCATTTTATACAACTGTAGATGGGTTCTTCGTATCTAGGTATGTAAACTCAGATGCATTAGCATCAATAAATATTGTAATACCTATAACATGTGTAGTGTTTGGAATTGCGGTTATGTTAGCAACTGGATCAGGAGCATTAGTTGGAATTAAACTTGGAGAAAAAAATAAAAAGGAAGCTAATGAGCTATTTTCATTTATAACATTAGTTTTAATAATAATAGGTATAGTACTTACTATTTTGAGTTTAATATTTTTAAATCCTATACTTAAATTTTTAGGAACAACAGATAAATTATTTCCATATGCAAAGACATACGGGTTAATAACTGTACTTATGACGATTCCAATGATGTTAAAGTTATATTTTGAATATTATGCAAGAGTAGATGGAAGCCCAAAAGTATCTCTTTTAATGTCTACATTAGGGTTAGTTTTAAATGTAGTTTTTGATTTTTTATTTATAGTAGTTTTTGACATGGGAATTTTAGGAGCTGGATTAGGAACTTATATAGCTATAACTATTTCGGGAATAATAGGAATAATGTATTTCAAAGGAAATAATTCAAATTTAGAGTTTACAAAACCAAAAGCCAATTTTAAAGAATTATTTAACTCGTGTTATAATGGTAGTTCTGAGATGTTTACAGAACTATCAACAGGAATCACTACTTTTTTATTTAATAAAAGTATATTAACTTTTAGTGGAGAAAATGGAGTTGCTGCAATGTCTATAATAATATATATATACTATTTCTTTATAGCGGTGTATTTTGGAATTGCAGTTGGTATTGGCCCTATGATTAGTTACAATTTTGGAGCGAAAAATAAAGAGAAGATAAAAGAAAGTTTAAAGCATAGCTTTATAACTATTGGGTGGAGTTCTGTAGTTATATTTTTAATTTCTATGTTTGGTGGAGACTATATAATATCTATATTTACTAATGATTTAGAAGTTTACACAATTGCTACATCAGGCATAAGGTTATTTTCATATGGATTTTTAATAATAGGAACAAATATTTTTATGTCAGGATATTTTACAGCTATAGGAAATGGACAGATATCTGCAATAATATCAGTTTTAAGATCTTTAATATTTGTAGTTGCTACAATCACTTTACTACCTAATTTTATAGGGTTAAATGGTATATGGCTAGCTATACCGATTGCTGAATTATTAACAGTATTTTTCTCAATTGTTTTCTATTTTAGAAAAGGAACAAAAGCTTATTTAAGTTAAGAATAAAATAAAATTACAATTTCGTTATTTGATTAAATTTGAGTTTTTGTGTAAAATTTAGTTATACAAAAAAGACGGCAAGGAGAACTTAGTATGAGTTTGAGAGAATTTGAATACATTGATGAAGCTGTAGAATTGTTAAATGATATAACACCGACGCTTAATATGTTATCAGAAGAACTAGTAAAATATTTTGAAAATATACTAAACATTAATGCTCAAGAATATTTAAATGTAAATTCAAGAGTAAAGAGTGAATATAGTTTAAGAGAGAAGATAATAAGAAATAAATATTTAAATAAATACAAAACTCCCAAAATGTTAATACATAACTTATCAGATTTAATTGGAGTAAGATTAGAGTGTAGATTTATAGAAGAAGAAAGAAGTATATACAAACTATTAAAATCGTATTTCAATATAAGTGAAGATAGTATTTATTATTACAATGAAGAGAATGAAAATATAAGAATTAGACTAGACAAGGATCAACCAAGAAAACAAAAAAATGGATTTGAAATATATAGAATAGATGGTTTGTTTTTATATGGAGATAGCAAAATAAATTTTGAGATACAGATAAAATCTATGGTCAATATATTCTGGAGTGAAATAGAACATAATGTTATTTATAAAAACAATGCATATGTTATGATGGATAAATTTCTAAGTGACGTGTTTGCATCTATAAAGACAAATTTAACTCTTATAGATAATCAATTATTATCTGTTTATAAAAATTTTAGTGCTAATAACAAAGATAAAAATAGTAAGAGAAAATCTATGGAGAAGTTTTTGGCAAAGATTGCATATGATACATTTGCAGAAAAAATGGAAGACGACATCGGTTTTACAGTTGATTTTAAAAAACCATGTGAGACAATAATTAACTATTCTTTTAACAAAGAAAAAGATGGAATGGACATAAGTGAAGATACTACAATAAAAGGACTTAAAAGAATAAATGAAATATCTAAAAAAGATATAGATTTTAATTCTAAAATAAGATTTGGAAAACTCCCAGAATTTGAAGATGAATTTTGCGAAAGACTAGGAAACTTTATAATATCTAAATTAAACTGTGAGTTTATATGGAATCTATTCTTTAGAATTTTATTTGAAGTAGAGCCACTTAATAATAAAAAGGATTTTGAAAATTTTATTTTATTCATAAAAGAAAAAGTTGTTCCTATAAAATATCAAGCAAAACTAGAGTCAGCCTTTGAAAGTAATAGTAAACATATATTAAAAGATATATACATGGAAGTAGTAGAAACTTTAATAGAAATTGACTCTATAGAAATTTTATATGAAGAAAATCTTGACAGTGTAAATAACATAACTAAAAAGGTAATAAATAATATATGTAGATATGTAGATTCATATGAAGAATATAAATATAAGCGTGGTAAATACATGGAGTTTTTAAATAAAAAAATAAAAGATGCAATGCGCGATTAAATAAAGGTAAAAACTTGGATTATTAGTACTAATAATCCAAGTTTTTTATTATGATAATATAGATAAGGAGATTGAAATAATTTTAAAAAAGAAATACACTTATAGTAAGCACACAATAAGGTTATGAGAAGAGGGGAATTTATGAAAAATAGTTGTAAGATAAAACTCAGTAAGAATATAAAATTATTTCTTACTATAAATCTTATAGCTTCTTTTGCTATGGGGATTTTTAACATGTTTGTAGGAATATATTTAAAAGAAATTGGCTATAAAGAACAATTTGTAGGTAGTGTATTATCGATTAACACATTTGCAATAGCTATAGGGTCAATTTTGAGTGCATATTTGATTGAAAGAATAGGAAGGAAGAAAAGTTTTAGTATAGGTTTTATATGCATAGCACTTGGTTCTATTTTTATAGTTTTTTTCAATAAGTCAGCTTTAATAATAATTATGGCTATTCTAAATGGTTTTGGAATGAGTATAAAAACTACAGCAGAGGGTATGTATATACTTGAAAATACATCTGAAAAAGAAAGAGTATCAGTTTTTAGTAGAAATTTTATAATGTCTAATATAGGTATGATGGGAGCTTCATTTTTAGGAGGGGCAATGTCGTCGTATCTAGGGAATTATTTCAATTCAAGTGAGGCTATAAAGTATATATTTGTGATCACGTCTATATTATCTATTTCAGCTTTAATACCTATATTTTTTATGAAAGAGCCAGAATGTATAGAACATAGAAATTTAAAGGATTGTTTAAAAGGATATATATCTATAATCAATAAAACTATTGTAAGTTTTATGATATATCAAATTTTAATAGGGATGGGGGCAGGGATAATTGTTCCATTTTTTAGCGTATATTTAAAATACTCTATGAATATAGCTGATAATATAGTTGGAACTATACTTTCAATATCTCAGTTTGGATGTATAATAGGGGGTATGGTTATACCTTTTATGTCAAATAAACTTGGTAAGGTAAAATCAGTTATAATTTGTCAGTTATTATCTATACCATTCTTGTTATCAATTGCATTTCCTCAAGGAATTATACTTATAACAATTTCATTTTTTATGCGAAATGGACTTATGAATATGGCTAGTCCTCTTATTCAAAATTTATCTATGGAAATTGTTCATGAGAGTGAAAGGACTAATATGAGTAGTTTAATTGCTCTATCTAGTAATATCAGTAGAGGTATTGGAATTGCAATAGGAGGGTTTTTAATGGAAACTATATCTTATACAATACCGTATTACTTTACTGTTGGATTTTATTTAATAGCAGTTATATTGTTTAGCTATATATATAGAGATGAACTTAAAATAAAAAATTCGCTTCACTCATGCAGCTGACGACTTCGTTTAGTAAAAAAAGACTAGCTTAAAAGCTGGTCTTTTTATTATGTTATTAGTAGATAATTTTCACACCAGATTTTTCTAATTTTAATTTAGTTTTCAAAAACTTTTTTTTATTCCCGATACCAATACAAGTTTGATTAAAATAAATTATAAATTGATTATTTCTACCTTCTAGTGCAGATATGCCAACACAGTAATTTCCATCAACTCCAACTAACTCAAGTTCAGTAGCATTAAATTTAAAAAAATAATCTAATAGACTTTTATTTGAAAAACAACTACTTCTTTTCTTCTCAAATATATTATTAGATACAATAGAAAGACCATCAACTAATTTTTTTTGCTTTTTCCCGAATTCCCAAAAAAACTTGTTTGTGACATAAATAACTCTTTCACTGGGGTATTCAGCAATCCTACCATTTATATTTGTAATCAACTCTTCTGTATTATATGGATATTTTTTAAAATTTCTTGTTTCACCTAAATAATCTTCCTGCATATCTATTACCAGTAAATATTTCATCTTAACAACCTCTTTATACTATAAATTATAGGGATATTATACCTCTATTTAGTACCATAAGCAATTATAACAATATTAAGTTTAGGCTTAACTGAATTTGTATATATTGAATTATTTAGATATAATGAAGTTAAAACAATTAAAGGGAGGACATTAAAATGGGGGAATTATTAAAATTATTAGTAGGGGTATCATCAATATTGTTAATAGGGTTAGGATTTTCCATATTTGAAAATAAAAAAAGATTAAAATATATAAAATTCAATATACTTAACAATTACGGCAAAGAAATTAATTTAGATGAAGTAATGATAAAAATTAAAAATGTATCAAGCTATTTTAGAAATAAAAATGACAAAAATACAATAGACGATATAACTTGGAATGATCTAAATATGGATGATATATTTAAAAAGATAAATAATACCCAATCTACAGCTGGGCAAGAAGTATTGTATGACATATTAAGAAATCCACTATATGATCAAAAAGTATTAACTAAACGTGATAAAATTATAGACTACTTTAAGAATAATGAAAAAGAAAGACAAGAAATAGCATTTATTTTAGGTAAACTTGGTAAAACTGATGAACTATACATAACAAACTGCCTATTTAATGAAGATGATAATAGTGATAGTAAATTATTAAAATATAGAATATTAGCATGGATTCCAACTTTTAGTTTATTATTACTATTTATAAACCCTATGTTTTTAATTTTAAGTATAGGTTTTGTAGTATTAAATGTATTTATAAGCCAAAGACATAAAGTTACAAATTATGATGCAAGTGGATTTAGTTATATGATAAGGTTAATAAATGCTGCAAATAAAATAAAAGAAAAAAATGTTTTTGAAATAAACGAGAATATAAATGATATAGAAGTAAATTTAAAGAATTTAAAAGGGATTAAGAGAAAAAGCATAGGGATTCAGGAAAAAAGCGTAATGAGTGATATGGATGTATTTGCAGAGTATGCAAATTTAGTTTTCCTAAAGGAATTAAGAACTTATGAAAAAGTAAAAAATACAATTATAAAAAATAAAAAAGATTTAAAAAGTATATATGAATATGTAGGAACTATAGATGCTTTAATAGCTATAGCTTCATTTAGAGAAAGCCTTAATTTTTACACGAAGCCAAATTTAAAAATCTCTAAAATGAAAGAAGAAAATAATATATTTTTTAAAGATATATATCATCCCCTTATAAAAAATCCAGTTTTAAATAATGGAGATTTTTCAAAAGGAGTACTTCTTACTGGGTCTAATGCATCAGGGAAATCTACCTTTATAAAAACTATAGCAATAAATGCTATAATGGCACAAACTATATATACTTGCTTTTCTAAAGAATACAAATCTTCATACTTTAACATATACACATCTATGGCATTAAAAGATGATATACATAGCAGTGAAAGTTATTATATAGTAGAAATTAAATCTCTTAAAAGAATACTAGATGCAATATCTAATGATATTCCTTGCTTATGTTTTGTAGATGAAATTTTAAGGGGAACAAATACTGTTGAAAGAATAGCATCTTCTTGTGAAGTTTTAAAAAGCATAGCTAGCGAAAATACATTGTGCTTTGCAGCAACACATGACGTAGAGCTTACATATATGCTTGAAGATGTATTTGAAAACTATCACTTTGAAGAAACTATAACAGATAACGATATAAAGTTTGATTACAAGCTTCATAATGGAAGAGCTCAAACGAGAAATGCTATAAAATTATTAGATTTTATGGGCTATGATAAAAATCTAGTAAAAAAAGCTGATATGAGAGCAAAACAATTTTTAGCTAGAGGGGTATGGGACTAAAAAACACCTTATTTAATAAGGTGTTTTTTAGTATTGATATAATGTATTAAATTTATATAAAAATTAAATTGTACATTATAATTAGGACATGATAATCATAGTATTTATAAAATGCTATTTAGGGGGAATTTTATGCACTCAAAGAAAGTAATATCTTTAGTTATTACATTAGGATTATTAGCAGGATCGCTTACTTCAACAAGCGCATTAAACAATGAAAATATATCTAAAAGTGAGAATATAAACTTATTAGATAAAAATCAATATAATAATAGCAAACCTGTAGATTTGTCTGTTGCTAATGAAGAAAAAATAATAGAAATGCTAAAAAAAGAAGGCAAAATAGATAAAAATGCTAACTTTGAAGAATCAAATAAGGCTTTTACAACATATATGAGTGAATTAGCAAAATATAATAAAGATCAACCTATAACTAAGCAAGAAAAAGAATTTAAATCAAAAGAAAAGAAAAATGTGAAAAAACAAAATCAAAATCAAATTAAAGCTAGTAATGAAATTACAGAGATAAATGTATTAACGGTTTTAGTTGATTTTGATGACTATAAACATAATTCTATAAAGCCTGGAGAATCAAATATGTATTATGAAAATTATGAAAAAGAGCATTTTCAAGATATGTTATTTGGAGAAAATGGATATAATGGGCCTAATGGAGAAAATTTAGTATCAATGAAACAATATTATGAACAACAATCTGGTGGAACCTTAAAAATAAATGGAAAAGTAAGTAATTGGTATACTTTACCAGGAAGCGCGGCATCTTATGGAGCTAAAGAAGGATCTAAAAATGATATAAATGCTAGAGATCTAATAAAAGATGGGTTAAAAGAATTAGGAAAAGATAAGAGCATAGATTTAAGTGAATTTGATAAGATAGATAGATATGATATAGATGGTGATGGTAATTATAATGAACCAGATGGAATGATAGATTATTTAATGTTTATACATGCAGGGATGGGTGAAGAAGCAGGGGGTGGAAGCCTTGGAAGCAATGCAATATGGTCTCACAGATGGAATTTAGGTGGAGTATATGAAATTGAAGGAACACAAAGTAAAAATAGTCCGACTGGAAAATTTTCAGCTTATGACTATACTATAAGCCCCGAAGATGGCGCGGGAGGAGTGTTCTGTCATGAATTTGGGCATGATTTAGGAATGCCAGATGAATATGATACTCAGTATTCAAGTAGTTATAAAGAACCTATATCAAACTGGTCGTTGATGTCATCTGGAAGTTGGGCAGGAAAATTACCTGGAACAGAACCTACAGGAATAAGTCCATACAGCAAACAACTTATGCAAACTAAGTACGGTGGTAATTGGCAAAAAACAACAGAGGTAGAATATAAAGATTTAAACGCAAAAGGTATTACTTTAGATTTAAAACAAGCAAGTGAAACAGGCCAAACAATAAAAGTTAATTTACCGGACTTAGAAACAGAAATAGTGAAGCCTTTTAGTGGAGAAAATGTATATTGGAGCGGAAAAGGTAAAGATGGAGAAAATTTGAAAAGTTCTATGGTAACAGAATTAAATTTAAATAATACTAATAGTCCAAAGCTGAATTTTAAAACTTTTTATGATATAGAAAAAGGATGGGATTTTGCAAGCGTTCAAATTAGAGAAAAAGGTAGCTCAGATTGGAACTATATAAAAGGCAATATAACTACAAGTGAACACGACCCAGGAGCTGCGGTGGTTATACCAAATGGAATAACAGGAACGTCTGGTGAATGGGTAGATGCTATATTTGATTTAAGTGAATATAAAGGTAAAAACATAGAATTAAAATTAGAGTATCAAACAGATAAACATACTTTTGGAAATGGCTTTTATGTAGATGATATTAAGGTAGTTGATGGTAATAATGAATTATTCTTTGACAATGGAGAAGGAACTTCTAAATTTAAGATGGATGGATTTAATATTGATAAAGGTAAAGTTTATTCTAAAAACTACTATTTAATAGAGTGGAGAAATCATGACGGTGTAGACAAAGGTTTAGCTGAAATAAACTCATTTGACCAAACATATGAATATGATCCGGGCATGCTTGTATGGTATGTAAATGATTATTATAGTGAAAACTGGACTGGAATACATCCAGGGGGAGGATACTTAGGAGTAGTAGATGCAGACCAAACTAATATTCCTTGGCATTTTTATGATAAAGAAACAGAATCAATAATAGCGAACAATAAATATCAAATGCATGATGCAGCATTTAGCTCTAAAAAAGGAAGTAAGTTTACTATAGATGCAGGAGAAACTTATGGAAGAATGGCTATAGATAAATTTTCATCTGCAAATCCTAAGTTTAGTGATAAAAAAGATTTTACTAATCAAGGTGCTCCAGAATTAGGAGTTAAACTTCCAAATTTAGGAATGGAAATTAAAATATTAAATCAAGCTAAGGATAATAGTGGAGCTAGAATTAATATAAGTAAAAAATAAGTAAAACAAATAACCTCTATGAAGTTAATAACTTTTTTGGGGTTATTTGTTTTTGTATATATATTTTTGAGTAAAATTTTAAGGATTAAAAAACATAATGTTGCGTGCGCAACTAAAATGCGATATAATAATAAAAAAATATAGGAGAAATAGAAATGAAAAAATATGAACCTATTGGAGATTTAATATATTTTATATCTAAAGAATTAAAAGCAAGAATGGATGAAGCCTTGAAAGATAGGAATTTAGGGCAAGGACAATTATTAACATTAATGACGCTATTTAGGTTAAAAGAGTATGATGAAATAACTCAAGAAGAGTTATCTAAAATGATGGGAATTAACAAAGCAAATATAAGTAGAAATTTAACCAAATTAAAGCAAGGTGGATTTATAAAAATAAATCAAAGTGAAGAAGATCAAAGGAAAAAAAATATTGAGTTAACAGAAAAAGCTTTTGAAGAATTCTTGTATTTAGAAAAGATTATGAGAAAAATTCACAATGAAATGATTTTAGGATTAGATAAAGAATCTTTAGATTACACACTTTCTACATTATTAAAAATGAAAGAAAATTTAGTAAAAGACAATACTTAAAATATTAGGAGGACAATATGAAGATTAATATATTATACTTTTCAGGAACAGGAAATACACAGTATGTAGCAAATTATTTAGGTGAAAAATTAAAAGAAGAAAGTAACGTAGTTAAAATTAAAAGTATTGATGAAAATCCAAAAGTGGATGAAGACATAGATTTATTAATAATTGGAGGACCAAATTATGCTTCAAATGTACCTGAAAAACTTTTAAAATGGGTTAATAAAAATGTACCTAAAAAAAATTCTAAAGCCATAGTTTATTGCACATCTGCAGGGAAAGTAAATGCATATGGAGCAGAATCTTTAGCTAAAAAATTAACACAAAAAGGATATAATATTGTTGGGAAAGATGCTTATGTAATGCCTAGAAATTTTTACTTTGGTAAATACTCTCAAAATACAAATGATGAGATAAGTCAAATGTTAAATGAAACTAATGAAAAACTAGACACGCTAATAAACAGAATTAAACATAATGAATATAAATTTGAAAATATTGAAAACAATAATGTATTTAAAATAGATGTATTCGCAAAGTTATTTAATTTAATAGCCAAAACTATAGGAAAGAGTTTTTCAGTTGATGATACTTGTATAAAGTGTGGGAAATGTATAAATAATTGTCCTAAAAACAATATAAGTTATAATAAGAATAAAGAAATAAAATTTGGAAATAATTGCATGGCTTGTATGAGATGTATACACAATTGTCCTAAAAATTCAATAAACTACAACAATAAAAAGTATAATCAATATAATTTAAATAGATACATTAAAACTAATTAAAACATACAACCGTAAATATGAAAATAGTTTAAATAAAATTATCAAAATGAGTAGGTTATAAGTATTTTAATCTACTCATTTTGTAAGTGTTTTAATTTTCTTTAATATTTTTGTTGTTTTTATTATTATTTTGTTTTATTTCACGTTCTATAACTAATATCATAAGAACTCTAAGGAGAAATACAGCCCCTAAAATTAAAAGTTCATTTAATGTTTTTATTAATACAGTTTTTAAGATTTCAGCTGCTAATTTAAATTCCAATCCTGTAGCCATGGCATTAGCAAATTGATGATTCGCATTAACATCTACTTTAAATAAAATTTTTCTAATATAATAATAAAAGGCTGTAAATGCACCTATAGATATAACTATAACACCCATAAGTTCAAAAATGCTTACTAAAATAGGTATGTATTTATGTATAAGTTCTTCTAGCATAAAATCCTCCTAAGTTGAAGCTAATACTATCATAAATAGTATTGGCAAGCTGAGGATAATTATTAAAAATATTTTTTGAAAGTACCTTTTTTATCAAGCATAATTATAGTTATTATACCTATTATTAATATAAATGTAGCTCCAAGACCAGCTTCAGGACCGAAAACTCCACCTGATACAAGACTATTTCCAGTTAAGTTAAAATCAAATAAACTTCCAATAGAAACATTTAATCCACTAACTTCAAAGCCAAATAAATTTCCTTGGGCAAAGTTCCAGGCACTATGCATTCCACAAGCTCCCCAAAGGTCATTAGTTTTTATAACGTATAGACCAAACAAATAACCAACTAATATTATATTTAAGATTGCTATTAAATTTATATTTGGATTAGATAAATGAAGTAGACCAAAAAATACAGAAGAAACAAATAATCCAAAGTGTAGATTATATCTAGTGCCTAAAACATTCATAAGCCAACCTCTAGTTAAAATTTCTTCTGTTCCTCCTTGTATTATCCATCCTATTAATATTACAGATATATTTAATAAAGCAAATCTACCTACAGGTTGAACGGGGGATTTTTCTAGATATACAAATCCAAATAAATATAAAACTAAAACTACTAAACTCATTAAAATTAGCCCAATTAAAAAACCTAATAAATATTTTTTAAACCAATTGTGTTTAGAAAAACCAATTGAGCTGAGACTTCTTTTTTCGATTTTGATAACTCTAAAAAATACTAATAGTGATGTACCAATAAAACTTAATAAGGCAGTTAACAAATTCAAAAAGTCTGTATTAGATGAAAAAGCAGGAATTCTACCTATTATAGCAATTAATGGAATGGTAATTATAGGAGCTAAAATTGAACCTAGAATTAAAAAAATTAAAGCTAAAACTATTGCTAAAATAAAGTTTGGTAATTTTTTAGAAGTTTTATCATTATCAAATGAAGCATCATTTTTTGTAAACAAAACTTATCACCTCCAAGTAAACTATATAATAATAATATCACAAACTTTAGGATAACGCTTTTTACAAATTGGATAAATTTAAATATTATTTAAATAAAAGGGAATATTTAAAACCGGAATTGGAAATAATATTAAAATAAAATAGGCAAAAGGAGTGCATAATTATGTTATTGAAAAAAATTGCATTAGTATTAGTTATTATAGGAGCTATAAACTGGGGTTGTGTTGGACTATTTGAACTAGACCTTGTAGGATATTTATTTGGTGGAACATATTCACTTATCAGTAGAAGTATATTTACATTAGTTGGAATATCTGGTTTATACTCTTTATACACTTTATCAACATTAAAAGATGATGTTGAAAGATAAAATAGTATAACTTTAAAATAAAACTAACACTATTGAGGGTGAGTTTTAGAGCGTAGACAAAGTCTACGCTTTTTTCATTTGTTAAAAAACTTAAAATATTTACTTAAGATTATTGACTCTATACCTACTATAGACTTTATAATGTGTTTTAGGAAATATAATAGGAGGGAAATTATGGTCAGCGAATTTTTAAGATATGCAGTACCATCATCATTGGCAATGTTTATATCGTCATTATATACCGTTGTAGATGGAATTTTTGTAGGTCAAGGTGTTGGAGATTCTGCATTAGCAGCTGTAAATATAGTTCTTCCTTTTACTGTAGTATTATTTGGGATTGCGAGTATGCTAGCAGTTGGAGGAGGAGCATTAGTATCTAAAAATGTAGGTGCTGATGATGTAGATAGAGCTGTTGATATATTTAGACAAGTATTTAAGTTATTATTAATTATAAGTATATTAACAAGTATAGTTTGTATTTTATTTACAGAACCCATTGTAAGGATGTTAGGGGCAACGGACAATTTAGAGCCTTTAGCAGTTGAGTATCTTAGATTTTATGCAATTTTTTGCACACCAAATTTAGTGGGTATAGTATTAAATAGCTTTGTTAGAAATGATAATAGACCAAAGCTTGCAATGGTTTCCACTATTTCAGGAGCTATAACTAATGTAATACTAGATTATATATTTATATTCCCTCTTGGTATGGGAATTAAGGGAGCGGCAATAGCGACAGGGCTTGGACAAATAGTCACAGTGGTAATACTTTTACCTCACTTCTTAAAGAAAAGAGGATATTTAAGTTTTGGAAATACGTCTTTAGATAAAGATACAATAAAAGAAGTTTTAAATGTTGGATTCCCATCATTTTTTGGACAAGCAAGTTTTTCGATTATTGTGTTTTTACACAATATAGCATTATCAAACTTTATGGGAGAAATTGGAATATCTACATATAGCATAATAAACTATATAACTACAAATATTTACATGGTTTTACTTGGATTAACATTTGGAGCTCAACCACTTATAAGTTATAATTTTGGAAGAAAAGATTCTAAAAAGATGCTAAAATTCTATGAAATAAATTGTAAATGCTCATTAATAGTTAGTATAAGTGCTGCATTAATATGTTATGTATTTGGAAGAAGCATAGTAGGTATATTTACAACTGACCCAAACATAGGAGAACTTGGATACCATGGTATAAAAATATCCTGTCTAGCTTATATAATAGGAAGTATAAATTTAAATACTTTAGTTTACTATCAAGCTATTGAAATACCTAAGTTTTCAAACTTAATATGCTTATTTAGATCAATTGTGTTTTTACCAGTATGTTTAATTGTATTACCAAAATTATTTGGTTTAAATGGAATATGGGCAAGTGTATTAGTATCAGAGTGTATAACATTCATAGTTATGTATATAATGGCCAATATTAAGAAATATACATCTAAGGTTATAAATGAAGTAGAACAAACTCAGGACGTAATCTTGGAAGATGCATCTAATATATAAATTTTTAAAACAAAAACTGAACTCTATAGTGAACTGCACTTTGTCTAATTAGGGAGTGCACAGTTCGCTATATAGGGTTCGGTTTTTATTTTTGTAAAATGGCAAAATAATTATAGAATATAAAAAAGATTTTAATAAGGTGAAGTATTGTTGATATAAAATATAAATTTAGTATAGTAGATTAATTTAGTCTATCATTATGCTAGAATATATCAGAGGTGATTGCATGGGAAAATATTTATCTATTGGCCAAATGGCTAAATTAAACAATATATCAGTTCAAACTCTTAGACATTATGAAAAATTGGAATTATTAATACCTTCATATACAAATGAAAATACAGGGTATAGGTATTATTCTATGAAAGATTTTAATACTATAGACTTAATAAAACAATGTAAAGCTATGGGCATGTCATTGGAAGAGATAAAAGATGTAACTAATAATTATAAGTCTTTAGAATCTATTGTTAATATACTTGGAAATCAAAAACAAATAATAACTGAAAAAATAAAAGAGTTGGAAAATATAAAAAATAAAATTGAATCTCTTGAAAATAAGATAGGTATTTCATTAGAAAAAGGTCTTAATAATGTATTTGTAAAAAATAATGAAGAAAGAAAGTTTAAGATATATAATTATAAAGATCGATATACTGATGAGTTTGAAATTAATTTAAGAAAAGTATTATTAGAAGTAGAAAGAGATTATGAAAATGTAAATGCAGAAATAGCATTTACAACTTCCTATAAAGATATGAAAGTAAATCAAAATGTGATTTATAAAAATGTAATGATCAATTTGGGAGAGGATAAAAACTTTACAGATGAAAAGATAATAATCATACCAAAAGGAAGATATGTAACTATGTATTTTGATGATGCTTATAGAGATGCTGGTAAATACTATAATGTAATTATGAAATATATAAAAGAAAATAAAATCGAGACTATAGGTGATTTTCACGAAATATATATAATGACTAGAGTTGGTATGGATGGAAAAGAAAAGTCACTTGGACAAATAGAAATATTAATGAAATAAAACAGCTGGTATCTATTAGATTGCCAGCTATTTTATTTTTAAACTACAAAAAAGTGTTTCGCAATACCCTTGGGGGGTATATAATAGTATTATAACAAATTAAATTTGAGGAAGGTGAAATTAGATGGATATAAATATAAAAAAAGATACTTATAAAATAACCGGTATGAATTGAGCATCTTGTGCAAAAGCTGTTGAGAAGGCAGTTAAAAAAATAGATGGGGTAGAGAGTCAAAGTGTAAATATAGCAACAGAAAAAATGGATATAGAGTATGATCAAAGCAAAGTTAAGTTAGAAGATATAAAAAATGCTATAGAAAAAGCTGGGTATGGAATAAGAGAAGAATCGCAAAATAAAAAATTATCTAAAAAAGTAGATATGAAAATAGAAGGAATGACATGCCAATCTTGTGCAAAAGCTGTTGAGAAAGCAGTTAAAAAAATAGATGGAATAAAAACTATAAATGTAAATATAGCAACAGATAAAGCTACAATAGAGTATGATTCATCTAAAGTAAAACCATATCAAGTTAAAGTAGCTATAGAAAAAGTTGGGTATAAGGTTATAGAAAAAGTTAAGGATAATAATATAGATGAAGAACAGATAATGAAAGAAAAAGAAATAAAAGTCCTTAAATGTAAGTTAATAACATCAATAATATTTGCTATTCCTCTACTTTATATAGCTATGGGGCCAATGATAACAAAGCCTTTTGGTCCATTACCTATACCAGCGTTTATAAATCCAATGCATAATTCTCTAAATTATGCATTAGTACAACTGCTACTAGTAATACCCATAATAGTAGCAGGGAATAAGTTTTATATAAATGGAACTAAAGCATTAATAAATAAAAGTCCAAACATGGATTCCTTAGTTGCTATAGGTACAGCTTCTGCACTTATATATAGTGTATATACGACTATTCAAATTGCTACAGGCAAAGTTGGACATATAGGTGGGCATGATCATCAACTATACTATGAAAGTGCAGGTATAATAATAGCATTAATATTACTTGGGAAATACTTAGAAACAAGATCTAAAGGAAAAACTTCAGAAGCTATAAAAACTCTTATTAGATTACAGCCTAAAACTGCTATAATAATGAAAAACTCACAGGAATTAGAAATACCAATTGATGAAGTTGAAGAGGGCGATATAATAGTAGTAAAGCCAGGAAGTAAGATACCTGTAGATGGTATAGTAATAGAAGGACATACACTAGTAGATGAATCAATGCTTACAGGAGAAAGTATACCAGTTGAGAAAAAAATTGGAGATAAAGTAACTGGAGCTAGTATAAATAAAAATGGTAATATAAAATTTAAAGCAGATAAAGTAGGTAGTGATACTGCTCTTGCTCAAATTATAAAATTAGTAGAAGATGCACAAGGAAGCAAAGCTCCTATAGCAAAATTAGCAGATACTGTTTCTGGATATTTTGTTCCAACAGTTTTAGCTATAGCTACAATAAGCACTTTACTGTGGTTTTTTATAGGAGGAAAAGATTTAGTATTTTCTTTAACGATATTTATTTCAATATTAGTTATAGCATGCCCGTGTGCATTAGGACTTGCAACACCAACAGCTATAATGGTTGGAACAGGCCAAGGGGCAGAAAATGGTATTTTAATAAAAGGTGGAGAAGCACTAGAATCTGCACATAAAATCAATACTATAATATTTGATAAAACAGGAACTATAACACAAGGAAAACCTGTTGTGACAGATATAATAACTAATGGCATAATTAGTGAAAATGAACTTCTTCAAATTGCGGCAAGTGCAGAAAAAGGATCAGAGCATCCACTTGGAGAGGCTATAGTAAAAAAAGGTGAAGAAGAAAATTTAGAAATTTTAAATATAAGTAACTTTAATTCTATAACAGGACATGGGATAGAAGTTACAATAAATGAAAAGAAAATATTATTAGGTAATAAAAAACTGATGTATGATAAAAACATAAGTATAAATGATTTAGAATCAAACTCAGATAAATTAGCAACTGAAGGTAAAACTCCTATGTATATATCTATTGATAATAAGTTGTCAGGTATAATTGCAGTTTCTGATATAGTTAAAGAAAGTAGCAAAAAAGCAGTAGATAGGTTGCATGAAATGGGGATTCAGGTTGCTATGGTTACTGGAGACAACGAAAAGACAGCAATTGCAATAGCAAATCAAGTAGGGATAGACATAGTGCTAGCTGAAGTGTTACCTGAGGATAAAGCTAACGAGATAAAAAAACTTCAAGATAAAGGGAAATTTGTAGCTATGGTAGGTGATGGAATCAATGATGCACCTGCATTAGCTAAAGCAGATATAGGAATTGCTATAGGAAGCGGGACTGATGTTGCAATTGAATCTGCAAATATTGTTTTAATGAAAAGTGATTTAATGGATGTTTCTACAGCTATTAAATTAAGTAAAGAAACAATTAAAAATATTAAGCAAAATTTATTTTGGGCATTTGGGTACAACATAATAGGTATACCTGTAGCTGCAGGATTATTATATTTATTTGGAGGACCTTTATTAAACCCTATGATAGCAGCAGCAGCTATGAGTTTAAGTTCAGTATCTGTAGTTAGCAATGCATTAAGATTAAAAAATTTCAAAACATGTAAATAGATTTAGATAAAGAGAATAGTTAACTTTAACTATTCTCTTTATTTTTAATTTATAAATTTAGAGTAGTAAATGTAGTTTTATAATTAGATTTATTTTATTGTTATTATCAAAATAGCAATTGTATGGGTACAATAATTGTTGTATATTTGAATACGTTTATTTATAATTAAAACATAAGTAATTTATATGGGAGGTAAGGTACTATGCATGAAGATACGAGAAAGACAGTATTAAAGGGGTTGATGATAGCTTTGGTTTGTATTGCTACTATGAGCATACAAATTCCAATACCTGGAACGGATGGGTACATTAATATTGGAGATAGTGTAATCTTTATTTCAGCTATACTATTTGGACCTATTACAGGTATGATAGCAGGTGGAATAGGTTCGGCTTTTGCGGATATCTTAAGTGGTTATGCTCATTGGGCAATATTTACACTTGTTATAAAAGGGTTAGAGGGATATTTGGTTGGAGTATTAATAAAAAATCATAGTACAGTTATAAAAAGCATATTTTCAACTGGAGCAGGAACTATAGTTATGGTAATTGGATATTTTGTAGCGGGGATAATATTAAAAGGTAGCGTTATAATTTCTGCAGCTTCTATACCGGCTAATTTAATACAAGGGGTAGTAAGTATGGTAATAGCAGTTCCGTTAGCATATTCTTTAAGCAAAGTAAAATACGTAAAAATGTTTAAAGCTCATTCTTAAAATTAAAAATAAAAAAATTAAAATAAAGAAGCAATGTGAATTAAATTTATAGTTCACTTGCTTCTTTTATTTTTAAAAAAAATGTTTAACTTTTAACATAATTGCTTTTCTCTATATTTACAAATGGATGCATAGATATTTACAACTTTACATATTTATACAATTTTCATACAATAGATGTTGGGTTAAGGGATGAGTTATAAATTTTAAGGGAGAGGAAAAATAATGGAAAATATAAGCAATAATAAGTCTAATCAAAAAAAAGGAAGTGCTATAGCATTACTTCCAATTGGTGTATTTTTAGTGCTATTTTTAGGAAGTGGTATCATAACAGGAGATTTTTATAAAATGCCAGCATTAACTGCATTTATAATTGCAGCTGTAGTGGCATTTATAATCAACCCAAAAGAATCTTTAGATAATAAAATGGATATTTTTTGCAAAAATGCTGGAGATAGCAATATAGTAATAATGGTTGTAATATTCTTATTAGCAGGAGCTTTTGGAAGTGTGGCTAAAGCTATGGGAGGAGTTGATTCAACTGTAAATCTAAGCTTGGCAATTTTACCACCTAGTTTCTTAGTTCCAGGCTTATTTTTAGTGGTATGTTTTATATCTACTTCTATGGGAACATCTGTTGGAACAGTATCAGCATTAACTCCAATAGCAATAGGACTTTCTCAAAAAACTGGAATAGAATTAGAATTATTAGTAGCAATAATAGTTGGAGGAGCTATGGTTGGAGATAGTTTATCAATAATATCTGATACAACTATAGCAGCGGCAAGTACACAGGGATGTCAGATGAAAGATAAAGTTAAAATGAACTTTTTTGTTATACTCCCAGCAGCTTTATTAAGTTTTATAATAATATCTGTAATGACAGCTGGAACAGCAGCATCAGCTCAAGCTGGACCATATGAAATAATAAAAGTTGTACCTTATGTAGCAGTATTAGTTGGAGCTTTAGCAGGAGCTAATGTTTTTGTAATTCTTGCAGGAGGAGTTGTATTTGCAGGAGGTATAGGTATTTTTACAGGAACTTTAAATATGTGGCAATTTATAGAAGCTGTATCTAAAGGAATGGCAGGAATGCAAGAGTTATGTATCCTAGTTTTAGTAGTAGGTGGTGTTGTAGGATTAATAAAACATAATGGAGGTATAGACTTTATATTAAATTTTGTTACAAGTAAAATAAAAAGTCCAATTGGAGCTAAATTTGGAATAGCTTTAATTGCAAGTATAATAGATTTATGTACAGCAAATAATACAATAACTATAATAACAGCAGGGCCTTTAGCTAAGGATATTGGAGTTAAGTATAAACTTGACCCAAGAAAAATTGCAAGTATATTAGACTTATTCTCATCATGTTGGCAAGGTATGATACCTTATGGAGCTCAAATATTAACTGCGGTTGGAATAGCTGGAGTTTCATCTATAGGAGTAATTAGATATTTATACTATCCTATATTTTTATTAATATTTGCAAGTATATCTTTAGTAATTGATTTTCCAGCATTAAGCTTTAAAAAAGAAGATAAAAAGAAAGCAGAACAAGTTAAAGCTTAATACAAGAATACTAAAATAAGGGACCTTAATCAGGTCCTTTTTAAATTTAATTTAAAAGGTAAAATAATTGCTATTATCTATATATACATAATAATAAATAGAAAATAACAATTGTACATATTTAGACAAGTTTCATACAATAAACCTGGGGTTAATATTTATATAATTTCAAGGGGGATTAAAAATGAAAATTGCAAAACGATTAATAACTCTAGGGTTAATTAGCACAATGTTGTTTGCTGTAGGGTGTTCATCTAAAGGTGATGGGAGTAAAGATTCAGGTAAGGCAAATATATCTTCAAGCGGAAATAATATAACTTTAGTAGCAGGGGGAAACCCACAGACAACAAATCCATTATATGCTAATGATAGAACATCAATGACGCTTATGAATGCTATTTATTCGCCTTTATACGTTATAGATGGAGAAAAGAAAACTTTCTATTTAGCTGAAAAGGTAGATGTATCAGACGATTACTTAACGTATAAAGTTAAATTAAAAGATAATTTAAAATGGCATGATGGCAAACCTATAACTTCAGATGATATTATATTTACATATAATGCTATTATGGATAAAAATCAAAATTCAATAAGAAGAGCAGATTTCTTAATAAATGAAAAACCTGTTGAGTTTAAAAAAATAGATGATAAAAATTTTGAAGTGAAATTGTCTTCAGTTTCAATGGCTTTTGAAGATACATTAAGTTCTTTAAGACCTATACCAAAGCATATATTTGAAGGGGAAAAGGATATAGCTAAGAGTGATAAAAACAATGCTCCAATAGGTTCTGGTCCATATAAATTAAAAGAAATAAAATCTGGAGAAAGTATACTGCTAGAAAAGAATAAAGATTATTTTTTAGGGGAGCCACAATTAGATACTGTAGCATATAGAATAATGCAAGATAAAAATTCATCTACTATGGCACTTCAAAATGGAGAAGTTCAAGCAAACTATGTTAAACCGGATCAAATTGAAACTATGTCAAAAAATAAAAATTTAGAAATAAAAATGTTTGATGAAGGAATGGTTGATAATTTAGTTATGTGTGAAGAAAATAAAGCTTTAGCAAATAAAGAAGTAAGACAAGCTATAGCTTATGCAATAAATAAAGATCAAATAATGACATCAGCATATGGATCAGATAAATATGCTGAAAAAGCATACTCATTATTTGCCCCGAACACACTATACTATACAGATGATGTTGAAAAGTATGACTATAATAAAGATAAATCCAAAGATTTATTAAAATCTGCAGGATATGAAAACTTAAAATTAAGATTAGGATATATAAATGGAGATAAAACTTTAGAGGCTATAGCATTAGTAATACAAAATAATTTAAAAGAAATAGGGATAACGGTTGATCTAGTTCCTTTAGAAAAAAGTGCATTCTTATCTCAACTATATACAGAGGATTTATCTACTAGAACATTTGATATGGTGATAAATGGATATGTTATGGGGAATGAGCCAGCAGGATATGAATCTATATTTACAAATGCGGAATCAAATAATGTACAAGGGTACTCTAATGAGGAAGTAAATAAATTATTTAAAGAAGCATCTATAGAAACAGATAGTGCTAAAAGATCAGATTTATATAAAAAAATTCAACAGAAAATAGTTGAAGATGTTGCATTATATCCTATAGCTTATCCTAAATCTATGGTTGCTATAGATAAACAATACACAGGTATAGATGAGGCTAAATTAGTTCCAATATACATGTTTCAAGATTTATCTAAATTAAACAAAAAGTAGTTAAAATGATATATAAACTTTAGAGCTGTTTCATAATAGAAACAGCTTTTTTCAAGTAAGGTTAGATGGGGTGAGAATATGAAAGACAAAATTATAAAAAGATTTTTTAATATGATACCTATGTTATTTTTTATAACTATAATATCATTTATACTAATGCATTTAGCGCCCGGAGATCCACTTCAATCATATATAGCTCCAGATATGAATGTAGAAGACATAGAGAGGATTAGACAAAGCTTAGGACTTAATGATCCGATAATAGTACAGTACTTTAAATGGTTATTTAATACGATACAAGGAAATTTAGGATATTCAATGGTTAGCAGTAAACCTGTATTAGATCTTATACTAGAAAGACTATGGCCTACTATTTTGCTTTCTGGAAGTGCTTTAATAATATCTATCATAATATCAATACCATTGGGACTTATATCAGGGTATAAGAAAAACTCTTTATTAGATAAAATATTAAATGTAGTTTCATATATTGGAATTTCTATACCAAGTTTTTGGTTTGCAATGATGATAATATATATATTTTCAATTAAATTGAATTTATTTCCAAGTGTAGGTATGAGAACTATTGGAGTAGAAACAACATCAGATTTAATAAAACATTCAATATTACCAGTTGGTGTTTTAAGTTTTTATAATTTACCGGTGTATATAAGATATATTCGCTCAAGTGCTATAGAGCAATTAAAGCAAGATTATGTAATCACACAATATGCATATGGAGCTAATACTAAAGATATACTTTTTAAACATGTATTAAGAAACACTCTATTGCCAGTAATAACTATATTTGGAATGTCACTTCCTAGTATGTTTACGGGTGCCTTTATAACAGAAACAATATTTGGGTGGCCTGGCATGGGGCAATTAGGAGTAAACGCAATCTTTGGATATGATTATCCAGTAGTTATGGGAATAACACTATTTTCATCAGCTATGCTTATAATAGGAAATTTAGTGGCAGATATACTATATGTTATTGTAGATCCTAGAATTAAATCATAAGAGAGGGTAGCAAAATGAATGATAGAGTAATTAAAAATTTAAAAATAAATTTAAAACAAAATAAACTATTAATAGTAGCGATTGTAATTATCTTAATTTTTACAATCATATCAGTCTTAGCTTTTTTATCACCCTATGATCCTAATAAAATTGATCCATCGAATAGACTTTTAAGACCCAGTTTGATACATTTATTTGGGACAGATGATGTAGGTAGAGACTATTTCACTAGATCTCTTTATGGAGGAAGAATATCTCTTGTAGTAGGATTTATGGCAATGATAATATCTACATTAATAGGAAGCATTATAGGAGCTACAAGTGGGTATTTTGGAGGGAAATTAGATGATTTTATAATGAGAAGTATAGATGTATTTATGTGTATTCCAACGTTTTTTTTAATATTAGCTATAAACTCGTATTTAGGAGCGTCAGTTAAAAACTTGATACTTATAATTGGTTTTTTAGGATGGATGTCCATTGCTAGAATTGTAAGAGGAGAAACATTATCCGTAAAAGAGAGAGAGTACGTATTATACGCAAAAGCATCAGGACAAAGTTCTTTTAAAATAATAATTAAGCATATAATTCCAAGCATAATCCCAACTATAATTGTTTCAGCTACTATAAACATAGCGACAGCTATACTCTTAGAATCTTCGCTAAGTTTTTTAGGAGTGGGGGTAACTCAGCCAAATGCATCATGGGGAAGTATGTTAAAAGATGCTCAAACTTATTTAATGGAAGCACCTTATTTAGCATTTTTTCCAGGAATGTTTATATTATTGACGGTACTTAGCTTTAATTTAATTGGAGATGGTCTGAGAAATGTATTTGATCCAAAGTCAAATGACAGGTAGGTGATAAATATGGAAAAAATATTAGAAGTAAAGAGATTAAAAACTTCTTTTTTTACCCAAGAGGGAGAAGTTGAAGCTGTTAGAGATATTAGTTTTGATGTATTTAAAGGCGAGATTGTTGGAATTGTGGGAGAAAGTGGAAGTGGTAAAAGCATAATGTCAAAATCTATAATGAGAATTATAGAAAACCCTGGGAAAATAAAGTATGGAGAAATAGTCTTTGAAGAAAAAGATTTACTAAAAATAAGTTCTAAAGATATGCGTAAAATAAGAGGAAATGAAATAGCTATGGTATTTCAAGATTCCATGACAGCCTTAAATCCACTTATAACAGTTGGGAAGCAAATACAAGAAATTATAATTAGGCACCAAAAACTAGATAAAAATCAAGCTAGAGAAAAATCTATTGAACTTTTAAGCAAAGTTGGTATACCTTCACCTGAAGATAGAATAAATAGATATCCTCATGAATTTAGTGGGGGAATGAGACAAAGAGTATGTATAGCAATGGCTATAAGTTCTGATCCCAAACTATTAATAGCAGATGAACCTACAACGGCATTAGATGTAACTATACAAGCTCAAATATTAAGTGTTTTAAAAGAGTTAAATAAAAGCATGAAAAGTTCTATAATGTTAATAACACATGATTTAGGGGTAGTTTACAATATTTGTGACAGAGTGGTGGTTATGTACGGTGGAAGAATAATGGAAATAGGAACTGTAAATGAAATTTTTGAAAATCCAAAACATCCTTATACGGTTGGGTTATTAAAGTCAATACCAAAAGGGAGAAACAGCAAAAAGGAAAGATTAGTATCTATAGATGGAACACCCCCTAACTTATTAAATCCTCCTAAAGGATGTCCATTTTATGACAGATGCAATGAAAAAATGGACATATGTCTTAAAAAACCAAAAACAAATTTAATTAATGAAAATCATAAAGTAGACTGTTGGAAATACTCGGGAGGAGAAAATGAATTTAATCGAAGTTAGAAATTTGAAAAAATATTTTACTCAAAAAAGTGGGCTAATAAAAAAAGATATAAAGCAGGTTAAGGCCGTAGATGATGTAAGCTTTTATATAAAAAAGGGAGAAACTTTAGGGTTGGTTGGAGAAAGTGGGTGCGGAAAATCTACCTTAGGAAGAACTTTGATAAGGTTATATGATATGACAGAGGGACAAATTATATTTGATGGAGAAGATATATCTAAAAAAAAAGAAAAACAGCTAAAAGAATTTAGAAAAAGAACACAAACTATTTTTCAGGACCCATATTCATCTCTAAATCCTAACATGACTATAATGAAAATAATTTGTGAACCATTAGATATTCATACAAATTACTCCGAATCTGAAAAAAAGGATATTATATATAATTTGCTTGAAAAAGTAGGATTAAAAAAAGAGGACGCTAATAGATATCCTCATGAATTTAGCGGAGGTCAAAGACAACGTATTGGAATTGCAAGAGCTCTTTCTGTAAATCCTGATTTTATATTTTGTGATGAACCCATATCGGCATTAGATGTCTCAGTTCAAGCTCAAGTTATAAATTTACTTGAAGATTTGCAGGAAGAGTTAGGGATTACTTACTTATTTATAGCACATGATTTATCTATGGTAAGGCATATATCTGATAGAGTTTGCGTTATGTATCTAGGGAAGATAGTTGAAATTGGAAATAGTGAAGATATATATAATAACCCTAAACATCCATATACTAAAGATTTGCTAAGTAGTATCCCTGTGATAGGTAAAGGAATACAAAGAGAAGTTTTAGATGGAGATGTCCCAAGCCCCTTAAACCCGCCTTCTGGTTGCAGGTTTAGAACTAGGTGCAAGTATAAAACTTCAATCTGTGAACAAAAAGAACCAGATATTATTAAAGTAGGGGATAATCATTTTGTTTCATGTCACAATTTAGAATAAGCAAAGAAGTAAGCAGGTGTTATAACATTACCTGCTTACTTCTTTGCTTATTCTAAATTCCATATTCTTTAGGTTTTATATATTTTAATATAAAGCTTTTACTATGGCCAACTAACCATATGCATATCCATGTTACTAAAAATGCAATTCCTAGTTCAAATATATCTATCATAGAAAGGCTAATTCTCATAAGTAACATATAGCAAGTTATCATAAAAACTATGTAATTAGCACTAAATAGCAAATCTACTAATTTTTCAGACCATCCATCTAAATACGACTTACGTGATTTAAAAACCTTACAACTAATATTTTTCATTTCTGAAAAAATAGAGTAAATTGAATAAATTAGTATTGAAACTGAAAAAACGCTTATGCTATATGGAATTTTGTAAAAGAAGCTTATAACCCCTGATAAAGCTAAAATAAACAAACATAGTAGGACTTTTTTAAGTAAATATTTAATAAATATAAATCCTAATATACATGCTATTAAAATCAATATTAATTCCAAAATATCAACCCTTTCTAAACTTGTAAATAACAAAATATCATTATATATTATTTTCTAAATTATAACAAATACTCATTTTTTTATAACATTTATAAAAAACGAGATAAAAAGTGTTAACAATGAAAAAATTAACCCTAATAGTAAAAATAAAAATACATAAACATTGAATTTAAAGATTAAAATATTTTCAAAAAAGTTAGCTTGATTAAATAAATTAATAAAAAGTGTGAATACAAAAACTAACATGAAACAAAATACAAAACCTTTAAAGCTACCTTTTAAATCAGCAAAACTTAAGCTCATATGAGTAGATATAGAATATATAC
>NZ_JAKEDR010000309.1 GCF_023653455.1 Paraclostridium ghonii | reverse complement strand
CATTAGCGTCAGAAGTAGAATCAGCATCGGCATTAGAGTCAACATCAGCATTAGCGTTAGCGTCAGAAGTAGAGTCTGAATCAGCGTTAGAATCAGCATCGGCATTAGAGTCAACATCAGCATTAGCATTAGCGTCAGAAGTAGAATCAGCATCAGCATTAGAGTCAACGTCAGCATTAGCGTCAGCGTCAGAAGTAGCGTCAGAAGTAGAGTCTGAATCAGCGTTAGAATCAGCATCGGCATTAGAGTCAACATCAGCATTAGCGTTAGCGTCAGAAGTAGAATCAGCATCGGCATTAGAGTCAACATCAGCATTAGCGTTAGCGTCAGAAGTAGAGTCTGAATCAGCGTTAGAATCAGCATCAGCATTAGAGTCAACGTCAGCATTAGCGTCAGCGTCAGAAGTAGAGTCAACATCAGCATTAGCGTTAGCGTCAGAAGTAGAATCAGCAGTAGCATCGGCATTAGCGTCAGCATCAGAAGTAGAGTCTGAATCAGCATTAGAGTCAACGTCAGCAGTAGCATCGGCGTCAGAAGTAGAATCTGAGTTAGAATCAGCAGTAGCATCAGCGTCAGAAGTAGAATCTGAGTTAGAGTCAGCAGTAGCGTCAGCGTCAGAAGTAGAATCTGAGTTAGAGTCAGCAGTAGCGTCAGCGTCAGAAGTAGAATCTGAGTTAGAATCAGCAGTAGCGTCAGCGTCAGAAGTAGAATCTGAGTTAGAATCAGCAGTAGCATCAGCGTCAGAAGTAGAATCTGAGTTAGAGTCAGCAGTAGCGTCAGCGTCAGAAGTAGAATCTGAGTTAGAGTCAGCAGTAGCATCGGCGTCAGAAGTAGAATCTGAGTTAGAATCAGCAGTAGCATCAGCGTCAGAAGTAGAATCTGAGTTAGAGTCAGCAGTAGCGTCAGCGTCAGAAGTAGAATCTGAGTTAGAATCAGCAGTAGCGTCAGCGTCAGAAGTAGAATCTGAGTTAGAGTCAGCAGTAGCGTCAGCGTCAGAAGTAGAATCTGAGTTAGAGTCAGCAGTAGCATCGGCGTCAGAAGTAGAATCTGAGTTAGAATCAGCAGTAGCATCAGCGTCAGAAGTAGAATCTGAGTTAGAGTCAGCAGTAGCGTCAGCGTCAGAAGTAGAATCTGAGTTAGAATCAGCAGTAGCGTCAGCGTCAGAAGTAGAATCTGAGTTAGAGTCAGCAGTAGCGTCAGCGTCAGAAGTAGAATCTGAGTTAGAGTCAGCAGTAGCGTCAGCGTCAGAAGTAGAATCTGAGTTAGAGT
>NZ_JAKEDR010000308.1 GCF_023653455.1 Paraclostridium ghonii | reverse complement strand
TATATGCATTATTACTTTATCATCATAAAAATCCAATCCATATTTATTATTATTATATATATCAGTGTAACTTGTTAGTGTTTTTACAATTAAACGGCCTATTAAAAAAGTAAAAAATGTTCCATTGAAAGCGAAAAATATAATTCTATCATTAAAATTCTCAAAGGAATATATAAAATTATGAATAATCATAGTACAAATTCCAACTAAGATAACATTCGTATTTGCAAAAAATATTCCTATTAAAAATATACTTATTGAAAAAAATAAAACTGAATATCTAATATTTTTAATCATAAAGCACTTCCTTACTCGCTAAAATTATTGTGTCTAAATCTTATAAAAATTATTTTTTAGTATTAATTCATCAGTGAATTCATAATAGAGTAAATCTGCATTGCATCTATCATTCCAAATTTCCAAAGCTATTGAACACATTTTATTGTAGTCATTTTCATTCATACATTTAAAATCTTTTAACTTACCTGTAATCTCATTGGCACTACAATTAACATCTATTAAATATCCATTTTTACCATCTTCAACTATCTCTCTAGTTCCACCTACATCAGTAGCTATAACTGGAATACCCATAGATATAGCCTCCATTATAGACACAGGAACCCCTTCAGATGAAGATATATTAACAAATGCAGTAGCGTAATTGTCCCTATACCATTGTAAAACCTCTTCATTTTTCATAAATCCTGTAAACTTAAAATTTTCATGGCTTAATGTATCTTGTGCCAACTTTTTTATTTTATCAAATTCAGGTCCTCCCCCTATGTGAGTCCAAAAATATGGAATATTATCCTTTTCTAGCTCTGAAAGAACATTTATTAATAAATCTAATCTTTTTACTTTGCGCACAACAGAACAGCTAACTATATGTAATTTATCATTTGTAGTTTTCCCTAAAACATTATTAGATATAGTTCCGAGCCTCCTTACCTCTATTTTATTACTATATTGAGGGTATGTTTGGTTTAGTGTATCTACTCCGTCCTGTGAACATGGATATATATTATCAATTGATTTTAATAAATAATCTCTTTCAGGTAAATATTTTAATGGAGCTGCATATTCATACAAATCATATCTATGCGCTCTAGATATTATGTGTGTATTTTTATCTCTAAATAAATTATTTTTAAGTTCTACTCCCACTCTTGCAGTTACATAAAGCCATGAAAATTTTAAGTTTACAGGATTTATGAAAAATGAAGAGGTTTTACAATGGTATAGGGACAATTACGCTACTGCATTTGTTAATATAT
>NZ_JAKEDR010000307.1 GCF_023653455.1 Paraclostridium ghonii | reverse complement strand
ATTGATAACATAATTAAAACGGTTCATTAAAATAAACTTTTAATGAACCGTTTTAGAAATTCCTACTTTATAAAGATTCAGATAATTTTATAATTCTTTTTAATCCTTCTGTAAATGAATCTTCGCTACAAGCATAAGAGATTCTTATGTAATCATCCATTCCAAATGCTATTCCTGGAACAGCAGCAACTTCATATTCATCTAATAATCTATTGCAAAATTCAATAGAAAAACTATCTTCATAATATAAATCATTTTTAAGTTTAGATAAATCTATAAATGTATAAAATGCTCCATCTGGAGTTATGTAGTTTAATTTAGTACATTGATCTAAAATGTTAACTACTTTATTTCTTCTTGACTGGTATATATCAACCATTTCTTTAATAGAAGTAGAACAATCCTTTAAAGCTCCGTAAGCTATGTATTGACTAGTTAGAGCTGGATGAGATACTAAATGCCCTTGTATTGTTGAAATAGCTTTAGCAATTTCTTTGTTACTTGCAGAGTAACCTATTCTTAATCCTGTCATTGCAAATGATTTAGAAAATCCATTTATAGTTATAGTTATATTTTTTATATCATCACCTAATGATGCAATAGATACAAATTTATCTTTATAACAAATTCTTTCGTAAATTTCATCTGCTAATATATATATATTATGCTTTACACATACTTTAGCTATTTCTAATAATTCTTCTTTTGAATAAACTGCTCCAGTAGGATTTGAAGGATTATTTAAAAATAGCATTTTAGTTTTTGGAGTTATAGAATTTTCTAAAACTTCCTTAGTTAATTTAAATTCACTTTCTTTATTTGTATCAATTAATATAGGATTTGCATTAATTAACTTTATCATTTCAGGATAACTAACCCAATATGGCTTAGGAACCAAAACGTCATCTCCAGGATTTAATATAGCTAAAAGTGCATTTGTTATAGCATTTTTAGCTCCACTAGAGACAACTATCTCTTCCGGGATATAATCGCAATCATTTTCAACTTTTAATTTTTTAGATAATTCTTCTCTAAGGATTTTTAATCCTGGAACTAAGTCATAATTAGTAAGGTTTTCATTTAATGAGTTAATTCCGTGTTGAATTGCTTCATGAGGAACGGTTAAATCAGGTTCTCCTATACTCAAGTCAATTATGTTTTTTCCTTCTGATTTTAAATTACGAACTTTTGAACTTATACCAATTGTATAAGATGGTGTAATACTACTTAATCTACTAGATAACATGTGAAAATCCTCCTTTTTAAGATGCATAAGTATATTATATATTAATT
>NZ_JAKEDR010000306.1 GCF_023653455.1 Paraclostridium ghonii | reverse complement strand
ATATTAATATATATACAATTGACATTATTAAATTTTATGCTATAATAATTAAAAATATAAAAATTTGCTTTGTATAATCCCAATAATATGGTTTGGGAGTTTCTACCAGGTTCCAAAAAATCCTGATTACAAAGAAAATACTTAAAGTATTTTCTTTGTAATCAGGATTTTTTAATCCTTAGGAAATTATAAACTTGAGCAACGGACCGCTTTTTTAAGGTCATTGGAGACATAAAGTAGTTAGCAGACGTAGTCGCTCAAGGGAAGCGAATTTTTTTATACATTTAATAAATAAAATAAATAATAAAAGATGGAGATGAAAATATGGATTTTAAAAAATTACCTAAAATAGAATTACATTGTCATTTAGATGGGAGTGTAAGACCAAGTACTATAATAGATTTAGCTAACAAAAAAAAAATAGAAATACCATCTAAAAATATAGAGGAAATAAAAGATATGATGGTAGCTCCTAAAGATTGTAAATCACTAGATGAATACTTAAAAAGATTCGAATTACCAGGACTTATAATGCAGGATAAAGAGAGTTTAGAAAGAATTGCTTTTGAACTGATGGAAGATGCATCAAAAGAAAATATAGTATATATAGAAATAAGATTTGCTCCACTACTGCATACTAATAAAGGGTTAACTCCAAAAGAAGTTATAGAAAGTGTTATAAGAGGAATAAGAAATGCTGAGTCAATTTATGATATAAAAGGGAATTTAATATTATCATGTATGAGAACTATGGATGTTGAAACTAGTTATGAAGTAATTGAATCGGGAAGAGAGTTTTTAAATAATGGAGTTGTTGCTGTAGATTTATGTTCAAGTGAAAATGAAAAATTTTCTGAAAAATTTGAAGCTCCGATATCTTTAGCTAGAAGTTATGGTTATAGAGTAACTATACATGCAGGAGAAACTGGAATAGGTGAGAATGTATATGAGGCAATAAAAGTTTTAAAAGCTGAAAGAATAGGTCATGGTGTATTTATAAAAGATTGCAAAAAAGCTTATGATCTAGTTAGAGAAAAAAATATAACTTTAGAAATGTGTCCAACAAGTAACTTGCAAACTAAAGCTATAAAACTTATAGAAGATTATCCATTAAGTTCTTTCCATAAAGACGGAATAAGGGTATCTCTAAATACAGATAATAGAACAGTTTCTAATATTGATTTAACCAATGAATACAATATAATATTTAATAATTTTGAAATGAGTGAAAATGATTATAAACAAATTTATATAAATAGTATTGAAGCTTCTTTTGCAGATGAAGAAACAAAATATAAACTAAGAAA
>NZ_JAKEDR010000305.1 GCF_023653455.1 Paraclostridium ghonii | reverse complement strand
AAAAATTTTATAATTTCGTTAGGCTTGTTTACTATGCCTATTTTTAATAATTGAAACCAAATATTAACCTATCGGTTTATTAATCTCTTCGAGAATAATTTTTATCATATCTAATTAACAGAACCTATTATAACTTTTTTATGTCTTGCTGCATGACAGTTTATATTTACAACTACAGGAAGTCCTGCAATATGTGTTGGAAAAGTCTCTATGTTAACTGCAAGAGCAGTTGTATTTCCTCCTAATCCTTGAGGTCCTATTCCTAAGTTGTTTATCTCTTTTAGTATTTCTATCTCTAATTCTTTTATATTCTCATCTTCATTATGCTCGCCTATATCTCTTAATAAAGATTTTTTAGCTATCTGAGCACACTTTTCAATAGTCCCACCAATTCCAACTCCTACAACTATAGGTGGACAAGGGTTTGGCCCTGCTTCTTTTACTGTCTCAATAATAAAGTTCTTTATTCCTTCTATTCCATCTGATGGCTTTAGCATTTTCATTTTACTCATATTCTCACTACCAAAACCTTTTGGTGCAAACTCTATAGTTATACTATCACCTTCAACTATATCATAATGAATTATGGCAGGTGTATTGTCTTGTGTATTTTTTCTCTCTATTGGAGTTACTACAGATTTTCTTAAATATCCATCTTTATAACCTTGTTTTACACCTTCATTTATTGCATCATTTATATTTTTACCATCTATATGTACATCTTGTCCTATACTTACAAAAAATACTGCCATGCCAGTATCTTGGCATATAGGCATTTGCTTTTCTTTTGCAATTTCACAATTTTTCATTAATATATTTAGGATATTTTTTCCTAGTTCGTTACTCTCTTTTTTCTCGTACTCTTTTAAAGATTCTACTACATCTTCACCTAGGTATATATTTGCTTTTATACACATATCTCTTACAACTTCTGTAATTTGTGATGACTTTATAATTCTCACGAACTTATCCCCCACTTTTTTTATTTAATATTCGATTATATATAAAACTTTATCATTTTTTACTTGTTTTAACAATAATAAACTTCATTTTAAGTATTTATCACTATATTGTATTTAATTTCAAAAAAATAAAAAGCACATACTGTCCGAAAGTATATGCTTTATGGGGGATATATGAGTTTTATGGTTGTAAGAGATATATTAAAGTTTGGGGGAGATTAATTATCTCTTATATTCCTATTATTTACTATTTTTTAAATTATATACATTTTTTTGAAATATTTTCAATTTATTTTAATAACTTTATTCATTCTCTCTTCATACATATGTATAATAGTTGTAAGGGGGTGATATATTGGATTTCAGCAATATATTTATT
>NZ_JAKEDR010000304.1 GCF_023653455.1 Paraclostridium ghonii | reverse complement strand
GAATTAGATAGTGTATATATAAAGGTTGAAGATAATCAAATAAAAGAAAATAATCATATATTTGAAATTAAAGTTTTAAATAACAAAATAGTAACTAAGAAAAGTAACAAAGAAGCTGATATAATTTTAAGCATAAATAGCTTAAGTCAAATGGCCTTCTCATACACAGATATAAATCAAATTTTATTCTTAGAAAACATTAATATGACAGATAGAAATAGTAAAGCTATAGCTTTATTATCCTGTATATTTAATAAAAAAGAAAATTATATAAACGAATATGTATAAGGAAAAAGTAAATTTGCTTTTTCCTTTTTTGATTTAAAAAATCTTAAATGTACATAATTTAGAAAAGTATGTTTAGGAGAGTTTTTTTATGAGAAGACCAATATTTGTATTATTTTGTATAATACTGTGTATAAGCTTTATTACAACAAGTCGTTATCCAAATGAAGAATTTAAAAATGATAAATATGATAATATACAAACTGAAGGGCTTGTTGTAAATAAAGTCAATAAAGACAAATATACTCAATATCGAATTGGAGATTATTTAATAAATGATTATTCTAAAAGTTTAAAAATAAAACCAGGTCAGGTTATAAGGTTTGAAGGGATATTTAAAAAGAGTGAGAATTTAAAAAATGAAGGCTTTGACTATGGAAGATATTTAAAAAGCAAAGGATATAAGGGTATTGTAGAAATAAAAAATTATCAAATTATTAAAGAGAATTATATATATATTCAATTGTTTGATATAAAAAATAAAATAAGTAAAACAATAAAATATTTATATAAAGATAAATCAAAATTTATAAATTCTATAATAATAGGAGAAAAAGAAGGAATAGATGAAGAATCAAGAGAAATATTCTCTAAAACAGGGGTAAGTCATATATTAGCTTTATCGGGACTTCATGTAAGTATATTGATAAGTATAATAGTATTTAGTATTGGGAAAATAAACAGTTTATTTAAACTAACTTTTTTAGGGTGTATATTATGGGGATATAGTATTATGGTAGGCCAATCACCTTCTATAATAAGAGCTATAGTATGTAGTTTAATATCTTATTTAGCTATTTTTATAGAAAAAAGATCAGATAGCATAACTAATTTGTCTCTTGTAGGTATTTTTTTAATAATAAATAATCCATATGTAATTTATAATATAAGTTTTCAATTGTCTTTTTTTGCAACATTGTCTATAATATACTTCTATGGTTATATAAATAGTAAAATAAAATATAAGATTATATCCTTAACATTAGCGGCTAATATATTAACAGCCCCAATAATATATTTATATTTTAAAAATATATCTATTGTATTTATAATTAGTAATATAATAGTTGTAC
>NZ_JAKEDR010000303.1 GCF_023653455.1 Paraclostridium ghonii | reverse complement strand
TATTTATAGTTAATTTTTAATGTAAAATGTATAATTTCATTTTCATTTTTTACTACTTTCATTTTTTAACTTATCTTTATTAGGACTTTGTCTAAACCTGTCTCTTTTTTGATAAACTTTAATATAATATAGTATAAGTACTTTTAATATATTTTGTTTATTATTTTTTAAATTTTAAATTCATAAAACTTTAAATTTTAAATTAGGAGGAATTAAAATGAACCTTACACAAGATCAATTAATACTACAAAAGGATAATAGGTGTATAAAATGCGGGTGCAAATTAAACGGCTTATCTTATTCTACTTACTTTGAACTAAACACAAACATCAAAAACTTTAAATCAGACTTATGTCCAAATTGTTTATCAAGTAAAAAATTTGCTTCGCTCATGTCGCCAACGACTTCGTCCGTTGCTCAAAATCCTTTTTTACGCTCAAAACATAGTAACTAGTATAACTAAGTTTCATAGGTTATCCATAGTTTTTTAATTAAGTATAATATCCTTAAGCGTAAAAAATAGACTATACATTTTGTATAGTCTTATTTTACGCTGTTAATTCTTTTGT
Source organism: Paraclostridium ghonii (assembly GCF_023653455.1). Classification (GTDB taxonomy): domain Bacteria; phylum Bacillota; class Clostridia; order Peptostreptococcales; family Peptostreptococcaceae; genus Paraclostridium; species Paraclostridium ghonii. The sequence goes on along the minus strand of NZ_JAKEDR010000303.1, from coordinate 790 downwards.
TTACTTTATTTCCTAAAAGCCAAAATACTAAAACTAAAACCATTAATGATACAATTTTTAAAGGATCTGTTATAAAAGTCTTTATATCATTTCCTATGTAACTTATTACAAAGAACATAATAAATTTACCTAGAGCCATTCCTGGAACGAAGTTACTTAACTTCATTTTAGATATTCCCGCTGTTATAGTTATTAAAAAATCAGGTATAAATGGGCACAAATAAACTATAAACATCATACTAAACCCTTGTTTTTTTACCCATCTTTTAAACTTTTCTATTTTTTCATTATTTATTCTTTTTATACGCTCAGAATATGAAAGTTTGGCACTAATCAAAAACAATACTATAGAGCCTAAAACTGATCCAATCCACGATATAGAAAATCCAAGAGTTATTCCAAGCACAAAAGTATTAGCTCCGACTATAACAGCGAGTGGTAACGCTGGTATAAAAGTTTCTACTATAATTATAATAAATCCTACTGCAGCCACTAATAATTTATACTCTTGTAAACTATATATTATATTTTCCATCTATTAGCACCTACTTCTTTTATATTTTATCTATAAGTAAAAAAATTCGCTTCGCTTAAGCGACTACGTCTGCGAACCACTTTATATCGCCAATGACCTTAAAAATCAGGTCCATTGCTCAAGTTTAGCAGTTGGTATTATAACTTATCCACAAATCAGATATTTTATAATACCTTAGTATATAAAAATACTTTTCATATAATTAATTTTATATTTTTTATACTTATTATTATATTCAATCATTATATATATATT
>NZ_JAKEDR010000302.1 GCF_023653455.1 Paraclostridium ghonii | reverse complement strand
GATATATAGTTGTATTTACAGACCCATTTATATTTATAGGAATAAAGAATATAAAAAAACCACAAATAGAATATATTACTATCCTGAATGAATCCATTAATTCAAATTTTTTATATTCATTACTTTTATCTTTTGTATCTATCCCTTCCATGCATTACCTCCATCCATATATTAATATATAATTGATTTAATATTTATATAAATGTATAATACTATCATTGATTAAATTTTAAAAAAGAGGTGATATATTGAATAACACCAAAAAAACAATATTGATTCTAACAGCTCAATTTGGAGCTGGGCATATAAGTGCAGCTAATGCTATTAAAGAGTATGTTCTTGAAAAGCACCCTACATATGAAGTTGTTATACAAAATTTTATAAGTGCTAGTGTTCCAAAGATGAATAAACCACTTGTTAAACTTTATGAAGCTAATACTAAATATACTCCTGGACTTTACAATTATTATTACTACTTAAAAAAATCTTTTGATTCAAGACATGACATAGCTTATAAGATGTATACACCTAAATTGTCTCAGTATATACTAGAAACCAATCCCGATCTTATAATCTCAACATTCCCGATGGCATGTACTTGTGTTGATTATTTCAAAACTAAAAATCCAGAATTTAAAGTTCCAACTATTACAGTTGTAACTGATGTAGTTGATAGTCTGGAGTGGATTTGTCCAACTACTAATATGTATTTTGTCGCATCTCACGAAATAAAAAATAGGTATGTGCAAAAAGGTATAAATCCTAATATAGTTAAAGTAACTGGAGTTCCTGTAAAAAAAGATTTTGAATACCATCCTGAACAAACTTATGATAAACATAAATTACTTATAGTTGGTGGTGGCAGAGGTTTATTTGACATGGAAGACGAGTTTTTTTACTATATAGACGATTTATTAGATCTTCACAATAATAAATTAGAAGTTACTCTTGTCTGTGGTAAAAATCAAAAACTTTATGATAAGTTAACACAAAAAAAACCTCTTAAAAATATAAATGTTTTAGGATTTGTAACCAATATGCCGTCTTTATTAAGGGAACATACGTTACTTATAACAAAACCTGGTGGTGCAACATTGTTTGAATCTATAAAAAGTGAAATACCAGTAGTTGTTATGCTTCCTAAAGTCGGTCAAGAAATTGAAAATGCACGATTTATAATAGATAAAGGCATTGGTATTGTGTATAACGATGAATCCGACTTAAAAAACTTGTTAGATGCTTTAGTTAATAAAAGATTAGATGATAGAATAAATTTTATGGTAGAAAATATAATTAACTTTAAAAATTCTATAGATTATAATAAAATAGCATATTTTGTAACACAATTAATAGGGACTGTATAAAGT
>NZ_JAKEDR010000301.1 GCF_023653455.1 Paraclostridium ghonii | reverse complement strand
CCCCTCCCCCCCCCCTTCTTGTCCCTCCCTCTCTCTTTCCCGATGTCCCCGCCTTCCGCACCCGGCTCCCCCGCCTTCGTTTCGTCCAGCAGCAGCCGCACCGGTTCCTACCTCTCCACTCGTCCGCAGCGTCAGTTGTGTATAAGAGCCACTCTTCATTTAGTGAGATATGAGCATCTTCATAAGTTCCTATATTCAAACAATTTAATTTTTTAATATCAAAATATCTTTGTATGTTATAAATAGTATATATATCTTTATTTCCTATAGCTAATGGCTTTACGTCATTTAAAACTTCTTGTGATGAATCTTTTATATTTACAAAAACGATTTTATTATTTATTAATTCTAATTTAAAGGCTGCACTTTTTTTACTAGTTATATCTAAGTTATGATTTAAAAATAAAATTTTATATAGCAAAAACTCTTTATATAAATTTTCTTCTTTTATAAGAATAGAAATTTTATTCATTCTTCCCTCCTATACCTTCATTAGTGTTTAAAGTACTTTTTAACTTTTCTATTTCATCCTTTACTTTATTTGAAGCTTCTTCTTTCTTTTCCCCACTTAATTTATCATCATTTAAAATTTGTTGTTCTTTTTTTATAAGTGAATACATTAGTAATTCGTTGTCTCCTAATTTTTTAGCAGTATCAATAGCTTTATCCAACTGTAAATTACCTTGTTCAATCCAGAAATTTAATATATCATCTTGGCTTTGAATAGATATTGTGGCTAATATATTTTTCTTTTGAGTTGCAGAAAGATTTTCAGAATTAACATACGAATTAGCTAGAATATATCTACTTTCTTTTGGTAGTTCATTAATATTAATATCTTTTAAAGAGTCAATTACATTTTCATAATCACTTTGTATAAAAGCATTGCTTGCATTAAGTAATTTATTTTTTAAAGGAACCACTATTAAAAAAATGTATAAAACTATAATCAATAAAACTATAGAAAAAACACTAGTTATTAACTTGATTCTATTATTATTTTTTATTTTTCTTTTACTAACTAATACTTTATTTTTTATATTGTCTTTTTTAAATTTATTCAGTTCATCTTTTAATTTATTTGTAATTTCATAAATTGTATTTGATTCGTAAATTTGTTTTAAAAACTTATCTTTTGTTAATAAATCTAAACCACCTTCATAATAGTCTTCATATTTATATTTTGATTGAAGCATAAATCCTATAAGACTCTTATACTGATTTATAAAATCTTCTGAGTCCAACCTATTTACTTCTTTTCTTATATCTCTATCTTTTATCTTTACATTGTATTGATAATCATAATATAAATTAGATGGATTTATATTAAACTTATAATCAAAAACTTCCTCACTTAATTTAGAGACATCTATTAAAAA
>NZ_JAKEDR010000300.1 GCF_023653455.1 Paraclostridium ghonii | reverse complement strand
TCGCCATATTTAACTTGTCCTATTATGTCGTGTTCAGTTCCTCTATCGTATCTTACATTTAAAACGTCAGCTATTACTTTAGCTTTTTTTCCAGAATAATCTCCGTTTTTAAACCCTTCATTTGGAGATGTTGAATTACCATCTACATAACTTACCCCTAATTGCTTACATATACCTTTAGCTATAGATGTTGCAAATTCTTCTTGTTTATTTTTTAGTAAACTAGCATCTTCTGCATTAGAAATAAATGCAAGTTCTACTAAACATGCACTCATATTAGTCTCCCTTATTACGTGGAAGTTTCCTTCTTTTACACCTCTATTTTTAGTATAAGTTTTAGAGTTTGTTATTTCAGCATGAACTTTATCAGCTAATGCTCTATAAGCAAATTTGTAGCAATAAGTCTCTACACCTTGGGCAGAATTTGCATCTGAACTATTTGCATGTATAGATATAAAACAGTCTGCTCCCCAGCTATTCGCATCTGAACTTCTATATTCTAGAGTTTTATAAACATCTGTTGTTCTTGACATTCTTACATCTAAATTACATTTTTTTAATTTTGCTTCTACTTTTTTAGCAACAGATAAAACTATATCCTTTTCTTGAATTCCATTTCCTATTGCTCCACTATCTGTTCCTCCATGACCTGGATCTAAATAAACTTTTTTCATACTAAATTTCCTCACTTTCATTTTTATTATTTATATTTGATTTTTTGTTGCCATCTTGTAACTGTTCTAATGCTTCTGCTAATCTACTTGGTACTGGTAATCCTAAAGCTGTACAATTTTCCAATATGCTAATACCTTCGTTAGCTATATAAAAATAGCAAATTAAAGTTCTAAAAACCCAAGTGCTATTGTTTATCAACCTATCCAGTAATACTGATACTATTAAAACGATAAGCATTACTGATTTTTTAACTATTCCTTTAAACCCAGTATTAGAGCTAAGCTTATCTGTTACATACCCTCTTATTAAACCAGTTAAATAATCTATGAGCATAAATGCAACTAATACACTTAATGCTATATCTCATCCTCCAAATAACCATGTGAGCACAGTTCCAACAATTGCTGTTAGTCCACTTAATCTTTCATCATATATATTCATAGATTCCTCCTAAGTTTCTGTATTAAAAAAGAAGAACTATTCAAGTCCTTCCATATCAACAATTAAATCGTGTACTCCCATTTCTCTTAACCACATATCCAAATCGTCTTTAAATTGTGGATACTTTCTTACAACTTCCACATAATCTAAACAACCATCTGTGATTCTAAATGCAAAATATTTACCCATACTAAATACCACCTTTCAATAACATAAAATCTATTGCGTCTTGTGTAGTAGATAATCTAGCTTTTAACTCTTTATTTTCAAC
>NZ_JAKEDR010000030.1 GCF_023653455.1 Paraclostridium ghonii | reverse complement strand
ATAATATACTAAAAAAACAAGCGTAATAATATTGTTAAAACAAATATTATTACCCTTGTTTTTTATAGTATGAAGTCAGATATAACTTTAGCAACTCCATGATTATTATTAGTTTCAGTAATATGATTAGCAATGTTTTTTATACTATCTCTAGCATTACCCATAGCAACTCCAAGACCAGCAAATTCTATCATGTGTCTATCATTTTCTTCGTCACCAACAGCTATAACTTCAGATGGATCTATATTCAATCTATCGCATAAAGCTTTTAATCCTAATCCTTTGTTAACTTGTTTATTTAAAAACTCTAAGAAAAATGGAGCAGAACGAACTATAGTATATTTATCATGAAATTCTTGAGGAATTTTAGACATAATATCTTCTATGACCTCAGGTTCATCAACTAACATAACTTTACAGAATGTTAAATCTGAATTAATTTCATTTTCATCCATACAAACAACAGGAATATTATTAAGATTAGATTCATGAACACTGTATTTAGGAGCTTCCTGATAAGGAACAACTAAAGAATCTGGAGTATTTATATGGATTTTTATATCATGTTTTTTAGCTAACTCATTATATATATAATCAAAATCCTCATGACACATTTCTATATTAGAAATAACATCTTGAGAAGTAATTTCTTGAACAAGCCCTCCATTAAATGTAACTACGTAATTCTCTTCATCATTTAGTTTTAATTCTTTTAATAAAGATTGAACCCCTGGAAGAGGTCTTCCAGTAGATAATACAACTTTAACACCTTTTTCTTTTGCATTTTGTATTGCCTCAAAAACTTCTTTTGTAACTTCCTTCTTACTATTAAGTAATGTACCGTCTATGTCTAATGCGATTAGTTTATACATAAATGTCCTCCCAATAAATCAATTTAATTTGCTAAATACAGTTTATATTATAGAGAGAATTATATCAATAGCTTAAGTGTTAACAAACACATAGATTAAGTGAATGTTTAGTTAATTGACTTTAAATTACTCATATAGTAAAGTAGGTCTGAAGAGATAAATTAGTAAAAAATTACATAAATTATAGGTTTTAACATAAGATAAAAATACTAATAATATATAACGAGGTGATTAAATGAAATTTAATGAATTTAAATACAAAAGACCTAATTATGAAAATATAAAAATTAAATTTGAAAATCTAATAAAAAATATGGGAAATAGCCAAAATTATGAAGAGATTAGAAAAAATATAGATGAAATTAATAAGCTAAGAAATCATATAGACAGTATGGCGACATTAGTATCTATAAGATACAGTATAAATACGGAAGATGAATTTTACTCAAAAGAGAAAGATTATTGGGATGAAAATGGACCACACTATGAAGAATTAAACTCATTATTTTATAAAGCTATAGTGGAGTCTAGATTTAAAGATGAACTTACTAAAGAGTTAGGTAAACAATTTATGTCTATAGCTGATTACTCAATACAAGCATTTTCTAAAGAAATAATAGCTGAGTTACAGGAAGAAAATAAACTGGCATCAGAATATACTAAACTTTTAGCATCTGCTAAAATTCCTTTTGATGGAGAGGAAAGAAACCTTTCAGGATTAGGTCCTTTCATGACATCTCCATTTAGAGATGAAAGAGAAAAAGCATCACAAGCATATTACGGATTCTTTGAAGGAAACGAGAAAAAATTTGATGACTTATTTGATAAATTAGTAAAAGTAAGAGATAAAATGGCTAAAAAACTAGGCTTTGAAAATTTCGTAGAACTTGGTTATATAAGAATGCTAAGAACTGATTATAATGCAGATATGGTTGAAAACTTTAGAAAGCAAGTAAGCGAATATATAGTTCCTGTTGCAAATAAATTATACCAAAGACAAAAGGAAAGATTAGGACTTCAGCAATTTAGATACTTTGATGAAAACTTTGAGTTTAACAGTGGAAACGCAAAACCTAAGGGAGACTCAGAATTTATAATGAAAAATGGTATTTTAATGTACTCAGAACTTTCAAAGGAAACTGATGAGTTCTTTAAATATATGATTGAACATGAACTAATGGACTTAGAAACTAAAAAAGGAAAAGGTGCTGGAGGGTATTGCACTTATATACCAGAATATAAAGCTCCATTCATATTCTCAAACTTTAACTCAACAGCAGATGATATAGATGTTTTAACTCATGAAGCTGGACATGCATTTCAAGTTTATATGTCAAGATGGATTGAAATTCCAGATATAAATTTCCCTACATATGAAAGTTGTGAAATACACTCTATGAGTATGGAATTTATAACTTGGCCTTGGATGGAACTTTTCTTTAAAGAAGATACTGATAAATATAAATTTGTTCATTTAGGTAGTGCTATTAAATTTATACCTTATGGAGTTTTAGTTGATGAGTTCCAACATATAATATATGAAAATCCAAATATGACTAAAGATGAAAGAAAATTAGTTTGGAGAGATTTAGAGAAGAAATATCAACCACATAAGGATTATGAAGGCAATGATTTTCTAGAAAGAGGTGGATGGTGGTTTAAACAAGGTCACATATTTAAAAATCCATTTTACTATATAGATTACACACTAGCTCAAATTTGTGCACTTCAATTCTGGAAGAAGATGCAAGTTGATAGAGTTAAAGGATATCAAGACTATTTAAATATTTGTAGAATAGGTGGAACAAAGTCTTTCTTAGATATTGTTCAATATGCTAACCTAATTTCTCCTTTTGAAAAAGGTTGTGTAAGTAGTGTTATTGAAAGTATAGATGAATATTTAAAATCTATAGATGATAAGAATATGTAAGTGATTTAGGTAGTAGGGTGTTTATTTAGTATTTCCTTCACACAAAGTCCTAAAGTTCGCGGACTTGAAGTGTTACGTCAATACTAAATAAACACCCTTAGCTGTTTTAAAATCATAGTAGGTGGAGGCGAAGTTACTTGAAGTATTTCGAAAATAAAAAATACATACTTTAAAAAAAATCAGAATAAATATAAATTGAAAGATAAAAAATTAATTTATAGAAAAAAACTATAGTAGAAAGTTATTCAAAAGATTATAGCTATATCAACGGTTTAGCAAAAAATGGCTAATATCAACAAAAAAACATAAAATAAATGTTTTAAAAAAGTATTGTATATATTTAACAAGGTATATATAATGTAATTAAGAAAAGCACCAAAGGGCTAGACAAAATTAAAAAATAAAACCGTTTGAAGGTTAAAGGAGACTATCTCTAATATGGGGATGTTAGAGATGACCGAAGGGACAAATTTAAATTCAACCCAAAAGGATTTAAATGAAATTCTCAGGTAAAAGGACTTTAACTGGACGGATCTCTGAAAGACATTTTGACAGGGAACTAAGTGGGGACTTAGTTTCCTGTTTTTTAGTTTAACAAAAGAAATTTTGAAAGTGAGTGTAGACACATGTTAATAATCACTAACAATCCTATCATAGAGGAAAACGTTAAAGATAAAGAGGTTTTAACGTTAGATACTGACTATATAGGAACATTAAAAAAATGTAGAGATTTAGTTCATAAGGGGTATGAATTATTATCACATCCGCTATATGGGAGCGTAAAACCCAATGAAACGCCATATCGTACAGTCATATTGAAAAAGGGGAAATCTTTAGATACAAATTCATTAAACTTAATTGAAGATGCAATAGAAACAGCTCAAAAATTTAAAAATAATAAACAAACTCCTATGTGGACTGAAAGAGTATTAGACGATTTCAGAGTAATCGATTTTGATATAATAAGAAATACAATCCAAAGAATGCAATACGCATAGGCTTTGGTGTATATACATAATAAAAATAGGGGGTTGAGGTCATGGAAAATTTATATGACATAGTCATAATAGGTTGTGGACCAGCAGGACTTGCAGCTGGACTTTATGGTGCAAGAGCCAAAATGAAGACTTTAATACTTGAAAAAGGAAAAACTGGTGGTCAAATAGTTATAACTCACGAAGTTGCTAACTATCCAGGATCTATTGAAAATGCTACTGGACCTAGTCTAATAGCTAGAATGGTAGATCAATGCAAAGAATTTGGGGCTGAAATAGTTAAAGATACTATAGTAGATACTGAATTAGAAGGAAATATAAAAGTATTAAAAGGTGAAAAAGGTGAGTACAGAGCTAAAACTGTTATAATAGCTACTGGAGCTACTCCTAAAAAATTAGGATGCCCAGGAGAAAAAGAATTAACAGGTAAAGGTGTTTCTTACTGTGCTACATGTGATGCAGACTTTTTCGAAGACTTCGAAGTATTCGTAGTTGGAGGAGGAGATAGTGCTATAGAAGAAGCATTATACTTAACTAAGTTTGCTAGAAAAGTTACTATAGTTCATAGGAGACAAGGTTTAAGATGTGCTGGATCTATAGAAGATAAAGCAAGAGCCAATGAAAGAATAGAATTTATGCTAGATACAGTTATAGATGAAATAAAAGGTGATGGATTAGTTGAATCAGTAGTATTTAGAAATACTCAAACAGGTGAAACTAATGAATATTTTGCAGATGAAGAAGATGGAACTATGGGAATATTCATATTTGTAGGATTTGATTCTCAGACTGAATTATTCAAAGGGAAAGTAGATATGGATGATTATGGATACATCAAAACAGATGATAATATGTTAACAAATATACCAGGTGTATTTGCTGCAGGGGATTGTAGAGTAAAATCATTAAGACAGGTTGTTACAGCAACTGCTGATGGAGCTATAGCTGCCGTAATAGCTGAAAAATATGTAGAAGAAAATTTTGAAGAAAAAGCGAGTAATTGCTAATTGAAAGTACGTTTATTAAGGTTATCAGGGGATAATGTTTAATTTAATTAAACATTAATTATGAACGGTACTTGAACTGAAATAGCTATTAATATATTAAAAATATATTAAAATATATAAAATCCAATAAGGGGGATAATGAAATGATAGCATTAGAAAAAAATACATTCGATCAAGAAGTACTAGAAGCTGAAGGGTTAGTGTTAGTAGATTTTTGGAGTCAAGGTTGTGAACCTTGTAAAGCATTACTTCCAGATATAGAAAGATTTGCAGAGATGTATGGAGAAAATATAAAGTTCTGTAAATTCGATACTACTAAAGCTAGAAGAGTCGCTATAAGAGAGAAGGTTTTAGGGCTTCCAACTATAGCTATATACAAGGATGGAGCTAAAATAGATGAAGTAACGAAAGATGATGCTACAGTTTCTAACATAGAAGCTATGATAAAGAAGTATGTGTAAGCCATTAATGGGGATTATATCCCCGTTAAAATAAATTAAGGTCAAAATAGGGGGTGCCAATATGCGTCTTGAGTTAGGGAAAATCTTTATAAAAGATGTACAATTTGGAGCAGTAACAGAAGTTAAAGATTCAGTATTATACATCAACAAAGAAGAGATGTTAAAAGAAATTGGTGGAGACGAACATATAAAATCAATAGACTTAGATATAGTTCGTCCAGGAGAAAGCGTTAGAATAATACCAGTTAAAGACGTTATAGAACCGAGAGTCAAAGTTGAAGGTAATGGGGGAATATTCCCAGGTGTTATATCTAAAGTAGACACTGTTGGAGAAGGTAGAACTCATGCACTTAAAAATGTTGGAGTCGTAACAACTGGTAAAATAGTTGGTTTCCAAGAAGGTATAATAGATATGACTGGCCCTGGAGCTGAGTATACTCCATTCTCTAAGTTAAACAACGTTGTTGTTATAGCTGAACCAATAGATGGATTAAAACAATACGACCATGAAAAAGCTGTTAGAATGATAGGGTTTAAATCTGCTATCTATTTAGGAGAAGTTGCTAGAAACTTAACTCCAGATGAAGTAATAACTTATGAAACTAAGCCGTTATTAGATGCAGTAGCACAGTATCCAGAACTTCCAAAAGTAGGATATGTATATATGCTTCAAACTCAAGGATTACTACATGACACATACGTTTACGGAGTTGACGCTAAACAAATAGTACCTACTTTATTATATCCAACTGAATTAATGGATGGAGCTATAGTAAGTGGGAATTGTGTTTCTGCTTGTGATAAAAACCCAAGTTATGTTCATATGAACAACTCTGTAGTTGAAGATTTATATTTACAACATGGAAAAGAAATAAACTTTATGGGAGTTATTATAACTAATGAAAACGTATACCTAGCAGATAAAGAAAGATCTTCTAACTGGACTGCTAAATTATGTAAGCAATTAGGATTAGATGCTGTTATAGTATCTCAAGAAGGATTTGGAAACCCAGATACAGACCTTATAATGAACTGCAAGAAAATAGAAGGTCAAGGTATTAAAACTGTTATAGTTACAGATGAATATGCAGGTAGAGACGGAGCATCTCAATCATTAGCAGATGCAGATGCTAAAGCAGATGCTGTTGTAACTGGGGGAAATGCTAACCAAGTTGTAGTATTACCTAAGATGGATAGAGTTATAGGTCATGTTGAAGTTGCTGATGTTATAGCTGGTGGAGCTTCTGGGTCTTTAAGAGAAGATGGATCTATAGAAGCTGAGATACAAGTAATAACAGGAGCTACTAATGAAACAGGATTTGGATTCTTAACAGCTAAGGGGTATTAGAAACTGTAATACGATGGGGTCGCTTCATGCCATTTAAACATTGTTTCCTTCGCACAAAGACCTAAAAAGAGCGGTCTTTAAGTGCTACGTCAACAAATGTTTAAACGTCACTACGCCACATTCGTAAATACAATTGTTTCATAATATAGCTGAGAATAATATGTTTAAAGAAAAGAGTTTTTAAAGAGTGTAAATTTAAAAAGGTATAAAATGACAATATTAAAAAGGGAAAAGGAGATATATTATGAGCTTATTAAGTAATAAAAAGATCATAATCATAGGTGACCGTGACGGTATTCCGGGACCTGCGATAGAAGAGTGTGTAAACACTGTAGAAAATACTGAAATAGTTTTTGCTTCAACAGAATGTTTTGTCTGAACTGCTGCTGGGGCTATGGACTTAGAAAACCAAAACAGAGTTAAAGATGCTACTGAAAAATTCGGTGCTGAAAATGTTGTGGTTTTACTAGGTGCTGCTGAAGCCGAAGCTGCAGGTCTTGCAGCTGAAACAGTAACTGCTGGAGATCCAACTTTTGCTGGACCACTTGCTGGTGTTGAGTTAGGATTGGCTGTTTATCATGTTGTTGAACCAGAAATGAAAGAATTATTTGACGAATCAGTTTATGAAGATCAAATAAGTATGATGGAAATGGTTCTTGAAGTTGATGAAATCGTTGAAGAAATGAACGATATAAGGGGTCAATTCTGCAAATATAATGCCTAATTAAATCAAAAGGGGTTGAGATAAAGATGGAAAAGATAAAAGTAGTTCATTATATAAACCAATTCTTTGCAGGGATTGGAGGAGAAGAAAAAGCTGATACGAAACCACATATAGCTGAAAAATTACCTCCAATAAGTTTACAATTAAATAAGTTATTAGGGGATGAAATAGAAGTAGTTGGAACTGTAGTTTGTGGGGACAGTTATTTCGGAGAAAATATGGAGCTTGCTAGCCAAGAAGTATTAGAAATGGTTAAAAGCTTTAATCCACAATTATTCATAGCTGGACCATCGTTCAATGCAGGAAGATACGGGGTTGCTGCAGGAACAATAACTAAATTCGTTAAAGACGAGTTAAATATACCAGCTTTAACAGGAATGTATGTTGAAAATCCAGGAGCAGATATGTTCAAGAAGGATATATATATAGTAGAAACATCTGACTCTGCTGCAGGTATGAGAAAGGCTCTTCCAAAGATATCTAAATTAGCTAAAAAAATAGCGAATGGAGAAGAAATAGGATCTCCAGCTGAAGAAGGTTATATACAAAGGGGAATAAGAGTTAACTACTTCGCTGAGAAAAGAGGTTCAAAAAGAGCTGTAGATATGCTATTAAAGAAAATAAAAGGTGAAGATTTCGTAACTGAATATCCAATGCCTAACTTTGATAGAGTTGACCCACAGCCAGCTATAAAAGATTTAGCTAAGGCTAAAATAGCTCTAGTTACTTCTGGGGGGATAGTTCCTAAAGGAAACCCAGATAGAATAGAATCTTCTTCTGCATCTAAATATGGAGAGTACTCTATAGCTGGAGTTAATGATTTAACTGAAGAAACTTATGAGACTGCTCATGGTGGGTTTGACCCAGTTTATTGTAACTTAGACTCAGATAGAGTTTTACCAGTAGATGTTTTAAGAGATTTAGAAAAAGAAGGGGCTATAGGTTCCTTACATGAGTTATTCTACTCAACTACAGGTAATGGAACTGCTGTTGCAAGTTCTAAGAAATATGCTGCAGAGTATGCTCAAAAGTTAATAGAAGCTGGTGTTGATGCTGTAATACTAACTTCTACTTGAGGCACTTGTACTCGTTGCGGTGCAACGATGGTAAAAGAGATAGAAAGAGCTGGTCTTCCAGTTGTTCATATCTGTACAGTAGTACCTATATCTTTAACTGTTGGGGCTAACAGAATAGTTCCAGCTATAGCTATACCTCATCCTCTTGGAAATCCTAAGTTAGATCCAGCTGAGGAAAAAGCTTTAAGAAGAAAGTTAGTTGAAAAATGTTTAGTTGCATTAACTACTGAGGTTGATGGTCAAACAGTATTTGAAAAAGATATAACTTTAAAGGATATAATGGCTAACGCTTAATTATGACTTAAGAGTTTTATAATTGACTTGGGAGCGAGTAAGTTATAGTGTTTCCTTCACACCAAGTCCTAAAAAGATCGGACTTGAAGTGTTTCGTCAATACTACAACTTACTCCCTTTTATCGTCATGAAAAACTCATTTATAAGTCACAGACTTCACGTTAGAAGCCTGCGGCTTGGCATATTTGAGGATAAAACATTTTAATAAAAATTAAATAGGTGGGTTAACTTTACCCACCTATTTTTTATAAAATCATCAAGTCTTTCATCATAATTGGATTTAAGTAAAAATAATAACATATATACATTGGGGGTAAATAATATGACATTTCCAGTTTTAAAAGGTGCTAGTTACATTTTAGTTCACACGCCAGATATGATAGTTCAAAATGGTACTACTTGTGCTGTTGAAAGAGAAACACATCCAGAATCAGAATTTTTAAAAGAAGTTACAAAACATATAAGAAGTTATGAAGAAGTAGTAAATTATATACCAAATCAAGTTTACATAGGAAACAATAGACCAGAAGAATTAAGGGAAATATCTCTTCCTTGGTGCGAACATAAAATGGAAGGGAAAAGAGATGGTAAGCGTGGAGAAATAATGCCACAAGATGAATTTTTAGTAATGATGCAAATATGCGATGCTTTTGACTTAGTTAAATTAAAAGAAGATTTTGTTAATAATATAAAACCTGACTTTGAAAATAATTACCCAGAACTTGCTCCATTCTTTGGAAAAGTTAAGGGTCATAATATAGATGATGCAAATGAATTAATAGATGCACACCATGCTGAAGGATTATATCATGATGGACAATTAATTGGATACGTTAAGAGAGCTCATGATGTTGATGTTAACTTAAACGCTCATACAATGTTTGAAAACTTAGTTGTTAAAGCTTCAGGTGTTGTTTCGGCTATACAATTAGTAAGAAAAGAAAATATTAATCCATTAGATATAGATTATGTAATAGAGTGTTCAGAAGAAGCTTGTGGAGATATGAACCAAAGAGGTGGAGGAAACTTTGCTAAGTCTATAGCTGAGATGGCTGGACTTCAAAATGCTTCAGGATCAGATACAAGAGGTTTCTGTGCTGCTCCTACTCATGCTTTAATAAATGCTGCTGCACTTGTTAAATCAGGAGTATATAAAAATGTTATGGTAGTTGCAGGTGGAGCTAGTGCTAAACTTGGAATGAACGCTAAAGACCATGTAAAAAAAGGTCTTCCAGTTTTAGAAGACGTTGTTGGTGGATTTGCTGTTTTAGTTTCTGAAAATGATGGAGTTAACCCAATAATAAGAACTGATTTAACAGGAAAGCATAATGTTGGTACAGGATCTTCTCCACAAGCTGTTATGACTGCATTAATAACTACTGGACTTGATAGGGCTAACTTAAAAATAACTGATGTTGATGTTTACTCAGTTGAAATGCAAAACCCAGATATAACTAAGCCTGCTGGAGCTGGAGATGTTCCAGAAGCTAACTACAAAATGATAGGTGCTCTTGCTGTTAAGCGTGGAGATTTAGAGAAAAAAGAATTAAAGAACTTTGTAAGTGAAAAAGGTATACCAGGTTGGGCTCCAACTCAAGGACATATACCTTCAGGAGTTCCATATATAGGATTCTGTATAGATGATTTAACTTCTGGAGATAAAAACAGAGCTATGGTAGTTGGTAAGGGAAGTTTATTCTTAGGAAGAATGACTAACTTATTTGACGGAGTTTCTTTCATAGTTGAGAGAAATCAAGGAGTAGAAGAAGAATCAGGTGCTGTTTCTAAAGAAGAAATCAAAAAAATTATAGCACAATCTATGAAGAAATTAGCTCAAGATATGTTAATAGAAGAGCAGAAATAGAAGACGTATAGAATTTTATAAAAATTCATTTTGAGGGGAGATCTGGTTATGCCTAAAAAGATTATTGCCGAAACTTTTTTAGATATAGCAAATGCTATTGAAAGCGGCGAATTTGGTAAAAAAGTTAGAATAGGTTTGACTACATTAGGTAGTGAGCATGGAACTGAAAATTTAGTTAAAGGAGCTCACTTAGCTAAGTCAAATTTATTTGATATAGTTTTAATAGGACCTAAAGTTGAAACTGAGCTAGAGGTTGTTGAAGTTAATGATGAAAGTAAAATGCATTCTAAAATGGAAGAGTTATTAGACTCAGGTTACATAGATGCTTGTGTAACTATGCATTACAACTTTCCTATAGGAGTTTCTACAGTTGGTAGAGTTATAACTCCAGGTAGAGGTAAAGAAATGATACTTGCTACTACTACAGGAACTAGTGCTACAAACAGAATAGAAGCTATGGTTAGAAATGCTGTCTACGGTATATCTACAGCTAAGTCTATAGGAATTAAAAATCCTACTGTTGGTATATTAAATGTTGACGGTGCTAGACAAGTAGAAAAAGCTTTAAAAGATTTACAAGCAAATGGATACGATATATCTTTTGCACAATCAGTTAGAGCAGATGGTGGTTGCGTAATGAGAGGAAATGACTTATTATGTGGGGCTCCAGATGTTATGGTTACTGATACTTTAAGTGGAAATATATTTATGAAAGTATTCTCTTCATTTACTACTGGTGGAGATTATGAAGCTCAAGGATTTGGATATGGTCCTGGTGTAGGTGAAGACTATGATAGAAAGATATTAATATTATCTAGAGCATCTGGTTCTCCAGTTGTTGCAAATGCATTGAGATACGCTTATGACGTTGTTAAAGGTGATGTGACTCAAGTATCAAAAGGCGAATTTAAAAATGTTAAAAATGCTAAATATGACGATATTATAGCTGCTTTAACTAAGAAAGAAGTTAAGAAAGATAATGATGAGGAAGTAGCTATGCCGGCCAAAGAAGTTGTTACTCATCAAATATCTGGTGTAGATATAATGGATTTAGAAGATGCGGTTAAAGTTTTATGGAAAAATGGCATCTATGCAGAAAGTGGTATGGGATGCACGGGGCCTATAGTACTTGTTGCTGATGGAAAAGGAGAAGCGTGTGTTAAGATGCTTCTAGATGCAGGATATACTGCTAAGTAATAAAAAATAAAACGAATCCTTGCCATGGAAACGGTTGAAGACTGGGTTATCTGGGGGCTAGGGTTTGGGTTAGATGTTTTGCTTCATACAAGCTGAGAAGATGCTTGTAAATGTTGCTGCACCATCAAACCCAAACCCTCCCAACTGATAACCCGGTCTTTTTTGTGTAAAGAAAGCGGTAAATGTCGCTGCAACATACACAGAAATCCTTCTCCAAACTTGTAACCTAGTCTTTTTTGTGGAAAGATGTAATGTTGCTAAAACATATAAATAATACCTTATTATAGAAATGGATTAACTACACAAGTTCAAAAATTAAGAAAAACTTAAATATATAGATTTTGAAGATTCAAGATAAGATTAGAAGTCTTAATGGTAATATTTACCAAAAAACTCTTTACAAAGGTTATGCTTTATTTTATAATATTCAAGATGATATTATAGAGTATTTAAGGGGAGTTATTGGAATTGTGTTGTATTTGCTCATTTTTTTAAGGGGGTTAATGTTTGTAGAAATGAGGAGGGGATTATCATAGTTATAATAGTTTTATGTATAAGTTTATTATTGGCCTTAGGGGTTAGGGAGCAAATTAAACAAAAAAAGAATGTAGCTAAAATTCCAATAAGAGTAAATGTAAATGGAATAAGGGGAAAATCTACGGTAACACGTATGATAACAGCAGTTATAACAGAAGCTGGTTACAAAACCATAGGGAAAACTACTGGGACTGCTGCAAGAATGATATATTGGTTTGATGAAGAAGAAGAAATTATAAAAAGAAAGCCACAGGGAGCAAATATAAGTGAACAGTTAAGGGTTATCGATAAGGCTGCAAAGTTAGATGCTGAAGCTCTTGTATGCGAGTGTATGGCTGTTAATCCTGAGTATCAAGAAGTGTTTCAATGCAAAATGTTACAAGCTACTATAGGGGTAATAGTAAATGTATTAGAGGATCATATGGATGTTATGGGACCAACTTTAGATCAAGTAGCTCAAGCATTTACTACAACCATACCTTACAATGGGTATCTAGTAACAGTCGATGGCATGTATACAGAATATTTTAAACGTATTGCAAAGGAAAGAAATACAAAAGTTATAGTAGCTGACAATTCGAAAATAAGTGAAGACTTTTTATCTAAGTTTGACTATATGGTTTTCCCTGAGAATGTATCATTAGCGTTGGCTGTTGGGGAAGCTTTAGGAATAGACAAAGAGACATGTCTAAGAGGTATGTTAAATGCACATCCGGATCCAGGTGCTATGAGGATTACTAGTATAGGGGGAGATTCTTTAAATTCATACTTCGTAAATGGATTTGCGGCAAATGATCCACAATCTACTTTAAAGATATGGGAAAGAGTATTAGAGATGGAATATGATTCACAAAATCCAATAGTGGTTATGAACTGTAGGCCTGATAGAGTAGATAGAACAAAGCAGTTTGCAGATGATGTACTTCCACATATGCAAATAGGAACATTAATATCTATAGGGGGTATAACTGAACCTATAACAACAGCTTTTAACAATGGGAAGTTGTCAAATGTGGATACATATTTAGATTTGGAGAATGCAAGTACAAGTGAAATTATGGAAAACATAGATCCTTTGTTACAAGATACACTTGTATATGGAATAGGAAATATACATGGTTCTGGAGAGCCGTTTATAGAAAGTTTACTTGAACTAGATAAAGAAATTATTGAATCAGAAGAATTACTAGCAAATTAATAGGTTCTGTTAATACGCATATAGATTAATAGATGGATTCAATTATTTAAAATAGATATAGCAAACAAGCCTAATGAAATTATAAAATTTTCACGTTGAAAATATAATTAATATTTTTACAAAACAATTAACTTTTTATGAGTATATTTAGTACAATAGACTTTTGCTGTGATTAAATGACTTAGTCATTAATTTATTATAAATATCATCATCAAAACTTTCTACTACAATATGAGTAGGTATTTTAAAGCTGTGTTTAACTGAAATTTACATATAATAGGAATTATATGTAAGCATTGATTTTTACAATAATTTTATCAGCACTCATTAATTGTAATATTTTAATTAGAGTTTTTGAGTAAGTTAATTGCGCATAAGATTGTTAAGTATTTATCAATAAAATTCAGGGAACCATTGTAAATCCTATAGGGATAGAAAGTCAAATATAAATAATTTAACAGAAGAATTACTAAATTTGGGGGTTTTTATGATTATAAACGAATTATATATTGTTATTATATTAGGATTAACTTTAAGTCTTTTATTTTCGGAAAAATTTGGGATAAATCCTGGAGGATTAATTGTTCCTGGGTATATAGCTTTATCTATGAACAATATTAAATCTATATTACTTATACTTATAATGAGTATGACAATTTATATAATTGTAAACTTTGGAATAAGCAAAATCATGATTATATATGGAAGAAGAAGATTTTTAGCTTCAATAATAGTGGGATTATGTTTAAAAATAATTATAGACTTTACATTACCCGAGCTATCTATGGGAATAAATGCATTAAAAGGAGTAGGGATAGTGGTACCTGCATTAATAGCACACACATTTTATAAGCAAGGAATTAAATTAACTACAGTTAGCACATTAGGGTTATCAAGTGTTATATATGGAATTGTAAATATTCTAAACTTTGCATAAGGGGAATTATAAATGGACATGAACTTATCTTTTAAAGAACGAATGCAAGTACGTATAAAAAATAATAAAAGAATTACATTTAAAGATTCATTATTTATTACAAGTTTTTTAATTATAACTTTAATTATAATTAGCTTTATTTAATCAAATTCAAGATCTATCTACAAGTAAGATTGTAGATAGATTTTATTATTTAATACCATATGAAAAAACAAAAAGAGGGTGATAAATTGAATAAAAAATTAAAAATGCTCATAGGAGTTATATGTATAATAGCAATAATAATTATAGGTAAACTATATAAGGATAGTGGGTTTAGTTTAAGCAAAGAAAAAGAGTATGGCGTAAGTTCATCAAATCCTATAGCTGTAAAAGTAGGAATGGATGTTTTAAATAATGGAGGAAATGCAGTAGATGCCTCTGTGGCCATAGCATATGTTTTAGGTGTTGTAGAGCCCTATGCATCCGGGATTGGAGGCGGTGGGGGAATGATGGTATACTCTCCTAAAGACAATACATCTAAATTCTATGACTATAGAGAATATGCACCTATAAGTAATGATAATAAAGTAAGTAATATCGGTGTTCCTGGATTTGTAAAAGGAATGGAATATGTACATAATATATATGGGAAAATAGAAATGAAAAATTTACTTGAACCCGCTATAAATTATTCAAAAGAGGGATTTTTAGTAGATGATTATTCATACAATAGGTTTGACTTTGCAAAGAAAAAGCTTAAAAAATTCAAAACACCTCAATTTTTTCATAATGGTGAACCAAAAGAAATAGGAAGCTTAATAGTACAAGAAGACCTGGCAAATACATTGATGGAAATACAAAAACATGGAGCTGATACTTTTTATAGTGGGAAAATATCTAAAAACATAACTGATTATATGAAATGGGATAAAGATGATTTAAAAGAGTACTCTGTTTTAGAACATGAACCTGTAAAAAGTAAATTTAATGATTATGATATAATTTCAGCTCCACCACCATTTTCAGGAACAACTCTTATTCAAATATTAAAGTTAGCAGATTATTTAGATATAAAAAAATATGAAAATAATGAGCTAGAATACATAAAGATTATGTCTAAAATAGTAAACGCTGCATATAAAGATAGAATAAATAACATTGGAGATTTAAACTATAATAATATAAATTATCAAAATATAGTTGATGATGAATATGTAAAAAAAATGATTAATAGTAATGAACTTTATGGAGATTATGAAAAGGAACATGAAAGCACAACTCATTTTGTAGTTGCAGACAAAGATGGAATGATAGTATCTTGCACAAATACACTAGGAGATTTTTTTGGTAGTGGAGATTATTTAAATGGTTTTTTCCTAAATAATGCTTTGTTTAATTTTGATTGTGATAGCAAGAATTCTATAAACTCATACAAACCAGGGAAAAGATCAAGAACTTTTATGTCTCCTACTATAATAAAAAATAATGACTTTGTTATGGGAATTGGAAGTCCAGGGGGAAATAAAATTCCTCAGGCTATGGCACAAGTCATAATAAAGAACCTAATCTTTAAGCATAAACTAGATGATTCTATAGATGATAATAGGATTGTATTTGAAGATCTTTATAAAATAACAACAGAAGAAGAGTTAAAAAAAGAAGAAGAAGAAATTTTACAAAGTGAAGGATATGAAATAAAAACAAATGAGTCTAAGCTATACTTTGGATCTATTCAAGTTATGGTAAATAACTATAAAAATGGAGTTTTTGGAGGTGCAGATTATAGGCGTCATGGCAAATGGGATGCTAAATAATTAGAAATTTGAAAGTTAGCTTTTTAGAATTAGAGATATAGAATATAAAATTATAAATAACAATAAATTGAGCTTTCTAATTTAGATTAGAGGAGAATAAAAATATTTAAGCATTTTTAATCCTATAACTTTATATAGAAAGCTCATTTATTTTAAAGAAAGATGTAAAAAACTTGCAAAATTTATTGTTAAAGTGTAAAATTTAGCTAAAAGTGTAAATTTTTATAATAAAAAGGGACTATGCATAAATTTAAATTAATATATTTTAAAAAACACTATAGGAGGAAAAAATGGAAGAAACGATTGACTTAAGGGAGTATTTTCAAATAATAAAAAAGAGGTCATGGATAATAGCATTAATAACTGTAATATGTATGACAATGAGTGGACTTATAAGTTTCTTTGTATTAAAGCCAGAATACGAAGCCAATACAACTCTAATCGTTAACGCAGAACAAAGTGCAGCAACTAACAACATGATAACAGGAGATCAGTTAAATGTTACTCAAAAGTTAACGTTAACATATGGAGAAATAATAAAATCTAAATCAGTTTTAAATTCAGTCATAAATGAATTAAAATTAGATATGACTTATGATGAACTATTAAAAAGCTTAAAAGTAGAACCAGTTAAAGATACTCAAATATTATCTATAAGCGTAACAAATACAAGTCCAAATACAGCAATGAAAATAGCAAATGCTATACCTAAAATATTTTCAAAAGAAGCTAAAAGAATAACAAATGCAAATAGTGTTGAAGTAATAGACAAGGCCAGACTACCAGAAAATCCAATAAAGCCGAATAAGATTATGAATATAGCAATAGCAGGAGTTTTAGGACTAATGACGGGGTTATTTATAGTATTCTTATTAGAGTTTATGGATAAAAAAATGAAAACAACTCAGGATATTGAAAAATACCTACATTTACCAACACTAGGAGTGATACCTAACGAAAATATAGAAAAGAAAGGTAGAAAGAAGGCATGCTAAGCAAACTAATAACTAAGAGAAATCCTAAATCACCAATATCAGAAGCATATAGAACTATAAGAACTAATATAGAATATTCAAATATAGATAAAGAAATAAAATCAATACTAGTGACAAGTTCTCAACAAAATGAGGGGAAAAGTACAGTAATAGCAAACCTAGCAGTAAGTTTTGCAGCTATGGAAGGAAAAAGAATACTAGTAGTTGAAGGAGACTTGAGAAATCCAACAGTACACAGAATGTTTAATATAAGTAATACTTATGGTATTACAGATGTATTAACAGGACAAAAATCATTTGATGAATGTGTAAATAAAACAGAAGTAAACGGTTTAGAGGTGTTAACTTGTGGTAAAATACCACCAAATCCAGCAGAGATGTTGGCATCAAATAAAATGAAAATATTTTTAGAATCCTTAAAAGATCACTATGACTATATATTTATAGATGCACCACCAATAGGAATAATAACTGATGCAGGAATATTATCTACATATACTGATGGAAGCATATTAGTAGTTGCTTCAAAAGAAGTTGATGTAGAAATGGCACAAATTGCAAAAGAAAGATTAGATAAAGTAGGTGCGAATATATTAGGGGTTGTGCTTAATAAGTTTGAAGATACTAATGGATCTTATGGATATTACAACTATTACTATGGAGCATAAAGTCTTTAAAAAGTTGCCTATTTTTAGGTAACTTTTTTTGCATTCGACAAGTTAAGCCAAAAAAATAAAAAAGTAAATGTTATATTATATCAGAGAGGGAATATTAGGAGGAAAGTCTGATGAATTATAAAAAAAATGAAAAGTTTGTTGTAACAATCGCATGTTCGCTAACTGTAGTTGTAGTATTAGGGTTTACACTCATGGGTGGGGATTTAAAGTCAAAAGAAGAACATTATGTATCTAAAGTCTCGAGTTCTAAGTCAGAAATAAACATATCAAAAGATGATTATGAAATTATAAAACAAGAAGATAAAGATGGAATAAATACATTTATAGTTTTACAAAAAAAGAAGTTTAATAAGGAGGAAATAGGACAACTCTCAAAAAATATAATAAAGGATATGAATAAAAACTTTAATATTTTTATATTTGATGACAAAGAAAAAGCACAAAATTTTAAATATGAGATAAATAAAATTCAAATACTTGTGAAACCTATAGATCATCAACAAATAGAAGTTAAAACATATCACACAGTAAAAGAAGAAGTAAAGAGCATACCACAATACTATGCAGTAGAATCTATAAAAGAAGTTAATGGAATAACTCAAATATCATTAAGCCTACAAAATATAAAAGAACCTGAAAAGGCATTAAGTCATATTAAGTTTTTAGGAGAAATAATAAAAGATTTGAATAAAGATAAAAAAATAGAAAAAATAGATATAAAAGCATATAGCAAAGACCATCAAGCTCCAAATTGGGAGTATACATCAGAAAATAAAAGTTTAGTTATACAAAATGAATTAGTAGAAATATAAATAGAGAGGAGAACGTTATGAAAAATAAAAAAGTATTAGCACTAGCAACAGTAATAACTCTATGTACAACAACACTTGCATTTGCAAATGAAATAAAAGTAATTCAAAAAAATGGACAGGAGTATGTTCCTTTTAAAAAGTTAGTAAAAGAGTTAGGTGGAAAAGTAGAAGAATCTAAAGAAGAATTAAAAATAAATGTAAGTTCAAAACAAATAACAATTCAAAATCAATCATCTTTTGTAAAGGTAGATGAAAATTACTATCCATTAGAAGAAAAAGAAATAAATGGATATAAACTTCCAATAGATAAAAAACCTATATTTGAAGATAAAGAATTATATGTTTCTCCACAGTTTTTGAAAAGCACAGATTTAGTTAACTTTGAAATTGAAAATGGAAAATTAATAATAGATAACAAAGTTGAAAAAGAAACAACTTCAGTAATAAAAGAGAATTCTAAAAAAGAAGAAAATAAAAATAGTTTAAAAAGAAAACAAGAAGAGCCTAAGAAAGAAGAAACTCAAGAAAAACCAAAAAATTCAACAAACTCAAGCAAATCAAATAATACAAACAATAACAACTCAAAAAATAATAACCAAGATAGTAATAATAAGCAAAATAATGGAGCTAGTGAAGATAAGACTAGTAATGAAAGTGATAATGGAAACTATGTAAATGATGAGAGTAATAATGGAAATAGTTCTAAAAAAAATAATTTAGAAAGTAATAAAACTCAAGAATAGAATATAAAAAAGAAAAAATTAAATAATATAAGTTGAAATACTTTAAAAATGTCGAAATATGTAATAAAAAAGAAGCTTTTGTAGAAAATATATACAAATATGTATTAAAGTGGTAATATATATATCACGTAATCGAGAAAAAAGTAGGAATATGGATAAAAAAGTATAAAACAGGAAAAGGAGGAGGAAATGGAGGAGACTATACACTTAAAGGAGTACTTTCAAATTGTTAAAAAAAGGTTATGGATAATAGTTTTAATTACATCCATAGCAGTAATCGTAAGTGCAGTTATAAGCTTTTTTGTACTAAGTCCAGTTTACGAATCGAACACAACTCTTATAGTAAATAGTGACAAAGTACCTGAAACAGAAATTATGACAACTGATCAAATAAATGTTTCTGAAAAGCTAGCAATAACTTATGGGGAAATAATCAAGTCAAAGTCAGTATTAGATGAAGTAGCAAACACAATAGGGATAAAAGGCGGATATGAGGAAATAATAGAAAAAATAAACGTATCATCGGTTAACAATACTCAAATAATTTCAGTATCAGTTCAAGATACAAATCCACAAAGAGCTGCTGATATAGCAAACTCTATACCAAAAGAATTCACCAAAAATGTTAAAAGAATAACAAAGGCTAACAGTGTTCAAATAATAGATAAAGCTACTGTATCCGAAATATCTATAAAACCAAACAAAATAATGAATGTGATAATAGCAGGAGTACTAGGTATAATGATATCTTTATTTGTTATCTTCTTACTTGAGTATATAGATAATAAAATAAAATCACCACAAGATATAGAAAAATACTTAGAATTACCACTACTAGGAGTAGTACCTAATGAACATAAGGATAAAGAGGCAAAACATCTAAAGAAAGGTTAGAAAAAGTTAAAGCTAACGGAATTGATGTCGTACTTAATAATTATATAAAAAGAATAAGAATAAAAAGTAGCACTAAAATCGGCGAAAGTTTTAGTGCATTAATAAAATTAAACATTATGAAAATTTGAATTTTATCGCTTAGGGGTTATGGTAGCACCCTTGTGTATATATATTACGGATGTTACATAAAAAACTTTATATAAATTTAAAAAATTATACTAAAAGGGGGGAGTGATTTAAATGAAAACTGAAATGGTAGCCCCACAAAAACCAAGTGTATTAGAAACTCTATTGGGTAAGTACAAGACGAGACAATTAATACTAATTGCTGTGGACATAGTATGCATCTTACTGTCATTTATTGCATCTGCGTGGATGATATACCCACCAGGATTGCAAATAAATATTTCAATAAATGCAATGTTGATATATGCTGTAATAAGTATAATAACATTATCTCTTTGTAGATGCTATCATAGTCTATGGAGATATGCAGGAGAAGAGGAATTAATAGCTATAGTAGTAGCATGCACATTATCTATAATTATAACTTATTTAATACACCTACTTATAGGGGAAAAGTTTTCAATAAATTTTTATATTTTAAATGCAATATTAACTATATCATTAGCAGGAGGAACAAGGCTTTTTTATAGAACAGGAAGAAGTGTAATAATAAGAAGTGGATTGAAAGGAAAAACCTATAATGTACTTATTGTAGGAGGTGGAAGTGCGGGAGATATGGTAATACAAGAACTTAAAAATAATCCCCAGCTTCTAAAAAAGCCTATAGGAATATTAGATGATGATGCAAACAAAAAAGGCAGAAGAATACATAATATACCTATTCTAGGAAATATAAAAGATGTAACCAAGATAGTAGAAAAATATAATATTGATGAAATTATAATAGCAATTGCTAAAATAAGTAAACAAGAAAAAAGATATATTGTAGAAACTTGCAAAAAGACAAAATGTAAATTAAGAACAATACCTGGTGTATATGAAATTATTGATGGAAAAGTAGATATAAAAAAAATCAGGGATGTTCAAATTGAAGATCTATTAGGAAGAGAGCCAATAAAAGTAAATCTAGCTGAAATGAGTCAGTATTTACAAAATAAAGTAGTGCTAGTAACAGGTGGAGGAGGAAGTATAGGAAGCGAACTATGTAGACAAGTAGCAAGCTTTAATCCAAAACAACTTATAATACTTGATAACTATGAAAATAACGCATATGCAATTCAACAAGAATTAATGAGAAAATATGGGGTAAATTTAAATCTTACAACAATAATAGCATCAATTCGAGAAGAAAAGCGTATGGATGAAATATTTAATAAGTATAGACCAGATGTAGTATTTCATGCAGCAGCACATAAGCATGTTCCACTTATGGAAAAAAGTCCAAGTGAAGCTATAAAAAACAATATATTTGGTACAAAAAATGTAGCAAAACTTGCAGATAAATATAAAGTTAAAAGATTTGTACTCATATCTACAGATAAAGCTGTCAATCCAACCAATATAATGGGAGCAACAAAGAGAGCAGCAGAAATGATAATACAAACTATAAACGAAAAAAGTGAAACAGAATTTGTAGCAGTTAGATTTGGAAATGTTCTTGGAAGCAATGGAAGTGTTATTCCATTATTTAAAAAGCAAATTGAAGAAGGTGGACCAGTAACTATCACTCATCCAGAAATTATAAGATATTTTATGACAATCCCAGAAGCTGTACAACTTGTTATACAAGCAGGAGCTATGGCAAAAGGTGGAGAGATATTTATACTTGACATGGGAGATCCAGTTAAGATAGTTGACTTAGCAGATAATTTAATTAGACTTAGTGGATTTGAGCCAAATGTTGACATTGATATTAAATTTACTGGGCTTAGACCAGGAGAAAAGCTATATGAAGAGTTACTTATGTCAGAGGAAGGATTAACTAATACTGAGCATAAAAAGATATTTATTGGAAAGCCAATAGATTTTAATTCAGAAAGATACAAGATGCATTTAGAGGTTTTAAAGTCTATTGTAGATAAAGAAGAAGTAGAACTGATTGATAATGTTATGAGAGAATTAGTTACTACTTATATTAGACCAGAAGAAGCAAATGAAAAATCACTTAAGGAGGCATAAAATATGAATATTCCATTTTCACCACCAGATATAACGGATGTTGAAATAAATAATGTTGTAGAAGTATTAAAATCAGGATGGATTACAACAGGTCCAAAGACTAAGGAATTTGAAAGAAAGATAGCTGATTACTGCACAACAAACAGAGCTATATGTTTAAACTCTGCCACTGCAGGAATGGAAATGATATTAAGAGTTTTAGGAATAGGACCAGGAGATGAAGTTATAACAAGTGCTTATACATATACTGCATCAGCAAGTGTCATACATCATGTTGGAGCAAAGATAGTTTTAGTTGATACAGCAGAAGACTCATATCAAATGGACTATGTAAAATTAGGAGAATCTATAACAGAAAAAACAAAGGCTATTATATGTGTTGATTTAGCAGGAGTACCTTGTGATTATGATAAGATTTTTGAAGCTGCTAATAGTAAAAAAGACTTATTTAAACCAAATAATAAAATACAAAAGTCTATAGGAAGAGCAACTGTAATAGCTGATGGTGCACATTCATTTGGGGCAAGTTACAAAGGTAAAATGAGCGGAAGTATAGCTGATTTTACAAGCTTTTCTTTTCATGCTGTTAAAAATCTTACTACAGCAGAAGGTGGGGCCGTTACATGGAAGAGCATTGATGGGATTGATGATGAAGAAGTATACAAAAAATATAATTGTTTATCACTTCACGGACAAACAAAAGATGCATTAGCTAAGACTAAGATAGGATCTTGGGAGTATGACATAATCGAACCTGCATATAAATGCAATATGACAGATATAATGGCAGCAATAGGATTAGGGCAGTTAAGTAGATATGAAGAATTACTTAATTATAGAAAAGAAATTATAAATAAATATGATGAGATGTTAAGCAAAAATGATGGGGTAGAAGTACTTAATCATTTTACTGATGAGTATAAATCTAGTGGACATTTATATTTAGTTAGGCTAACAGGAAAAGACGAAGCGTTTAGGAATGAAGTTATAGTGAAAATGGCGGAGAATGGTATTGCAACTAATGTTCATTATAAGCCACTGCCTCTATTAACAGCTTATAAAAATTTAGGTTTTAATATAGTAAATTACCCAAACGCCTTCAATTTATACAAAAACGAAATAACTTTGCCTCTACATACTTGCTTAACAAAAGAACAGATTGATTATATATGTGATAATTTACTGAAAATTGTAAAAAATCACTCTGAGGTAAAACAGGAATTAATGGAGGTATTTTAATGAATCAAAATAAAAAAGTACTAGTTCTAGGAGTTGCATCAGTACAAATGGATGCAATAATTCAATTAAAACAAATGGGATATGAAACTTATGCATGTGCAATGAAAAAAGATGGTCCAGGAGCAGATATCGCAGATCATTTTGAAGTAATAAATATACTAGATAAAGAAGCTATAATTAAATATATAGAAAAAAATAATATTTCGCTAGTATATTCGGTAGGATCTGATATAGCTATGCCAGTTTCTTGTTATATTAGTGAAAAATTAGGAATGCCACATTTTGTTTCAGAAAAAACCGCTTATATTTGTAATAATAAAGATTTAATGAGACATGCATTAGGAGAAGGGTTTAATGGTAATATAGCTTTCCAAGTTGTAAAAAATATAGAAGAGCAAATACAAATTGAATTTCCTTTTATACTAAAGCCTGCAGATTCTCAAGGTCAAAGAGGTGTTAGACTTATTAATAATTATGAAGAATATTTACAAAATTTTAATATATCAAAACAATATTCTAGATCTGGACTTGTAATGATAGAGCAATATATATCAGGAAAAGAATTATCGGTTAATGGATATGTAGTAGATGGAAAAATAGAATATTTAATAATCTCAGATAGAGATACTTGGGAACAACATACAGGACTTATACACAAACATATAGTTCCAGCTTGTAATATAGATAAAGACATGGAAGAAGATATATCAAAAATTATATACAATGCATGTAAAAAACTAGGTATAAATAATGGTCCAGTATATGCACAAATGAAATTAGAAAAGAATAAACCATATATAATAGAAATTACACCTAGGTTAGATGGATGCCATATGTGGAAGTTATTAAGTTATTATACTGGAATTAATTTATTAAAGCTTACGTTCGAACATTTATTAAATAATAATACAGCAGAGTTAGATTTAAATAAAAGTAAAGATGAAAAATATGTGTTAGAATTTATATGTCAACAACCTAATACAAAAGCAGATTATATAGAATATAAAAATAAAATTGAATCATCTGTAGATAGCTTTAAATATTATAATCAAGGGGATAATATTAGACCTGTAAATGGAATTTTTGATAAAATAGGATATTTTATATATGAAATATAGAAAATAAAAAACAGAATCAATTATTTGAGGAGCATATAATTGGTTCTGTTTTAATTAGTAAATGGAGGTTAGCTAATGAAAGTAGCGATATTAGGTGGAACTGGTTTTCTAGGAATAAATTTAGCTGAATATTTAAAGAAGCAAGGGTGTACTCCAGTGATATTTACTAGAAGGAAAATTAATAATAGTATATATGAATGTAGAACAACAGACTATTCTGTAGAAGATTTGACAGAAAAACTAAAAGATATAACAGATTTAATTCATTTAGCAGCAAAGAGGGGGAGTCAAGGATTAATAAGTGAATTTCATGACAATGAAATTTTAACTCAAAATGTGTATGAGACTTGTAGCAGACTAGGAATAAGTAATATAGTTTATGCATCAAGTATATCTATTTACTCTGATAAATATACATTGCCTTGGAATGAAGAAGATATAGCAAATCCTAAGCTTATGTACGGAGTAAGTAAAATGGCATGTGAGTATATTGGAAATATATATTCAAATAAAAGGGGATTATATGTTAAAAATCTAAGATTTGCACACTTATACGGGTTTAATGAAAAAAATAATTATATGATTAACATATTTTTTAGAAGGGCATTTAATAAAGAAACTTTAGAATTAAATACCCAGAGTTATGCAAAAAGAGAATTTTTATATGTAAAAGATGCAGCAAAAGCAATTGCTTGTGCATTAAATAATAGTAATGTTTCAGGGACTTTCAATATAGGAAGCGAAGAGGCTTATACAAATTTTGAAGTTGCAACAATTATTAACTCTATATTTAAAAATAAAGATAATTTAATTATAAAGAGACCGGAAGAAGATGAAAATATAGAACCTTCATATATGAAAAGTATAAAAGCAGAAAATGAATTAGGATTTAGACCAGATTATACTTTTAAACAAGCAATAGAAGAAATATATTTTAAAATGAAGGAGTTAGACCATGTACCGTTACTTTATTAAGAGATTATTGGATATTATATTATCGTTAATAGCACTACCTTGTATTATTATAATAATGATACCTGTTAGCATAGCTATAAAACTAGAGGATAGAGGGCCTATTTTCTACAATGCAACAAGAATAGGTAAAGATAAGTTGAATTTTACAATGTATAAGTTTAGATCAATGAAAGTAAATGCTCCGGATATTAGGAATGAAGATGGAACTACATTTAATTCAGATAATGATATAAGAGTTACTAAAGTAGGTAAGTTTTTAAGAAAAACAAGTATAGATGAACTACCTCAAATATTAAATGTTTTAAAAGGTGATATGAGCTTTATAGGACCAAGGCCAAGTCCTTTGGGAGATAAAAGCATATATCCTAAAGAATTTTTTAGGAAATTTGAAGTAAGACCAGGAATAACTGGATACAATCAGGCTACTGTAAGGAATAATGCTTTAATGGAGGAAAGGATAAAGAATGATTCCTTATATGTAGATAATATATCTTTTACATTAGACATTAAAATTTTAATAATGACTATTGTATCAGTATTACAATCAAAAAATATAAATCGAAATAAAGATGAAGAAAGGGTGGCAGAACCTAATAATGAATAATTGCTTAATTTTACTAACTAATTACTATCCATTTCATAAAGGAGAAGAATATTTAGAGTCAGAAATTATCCATCTTTCTGAGAAGTTTAAAAAAATATATATTATTCCTACTATGGTCTCTAATGCTATGAAACAGACTAGAAATACTCCTCCAAATACAATAGTTTTACCAGTAGGAATAAGCCATTCTAAATTAGGTAAGATAAAGATGGTTTTAAATCAATTTAAAAATATAAATAAAAACAATGAAAAAAAGATTATGATAAAAAAAGACTCAAAAGGTAATTTTATAAATAAATTATATTGTTATTATTTTGAAAGTAGAGCAATGGATGTTTATGAAAAAGTAGAATCTTTATTAAAAAATTATAACTTTGATGAAGATGAATCAATAACTATATATAGT
>NZ_JAKEDR010000003.1 GCF_023653455.1 Paraclostridium ghonii | reverse complement strand
GATATAAATATTTTATTTGTAATGCTATATCCAATTAAAGATGCAATAAGCACAGATATACCTATACATAAAATTGGTTTCATAACCCAATTAAAAATTTTAAATTGTAATTTAGTAGTCTTTAAAACATTTATCATGTTCAGTACAAAATTAAGAATATTACTTACAAATATAACTAATATAAAACCTTCTATACCCTTTGTAGGTATTATAAAGTATATTATAATAATTCTAACAACCATATCGAATAAGTTAATTTTTAATAGTGCAACTTGCTTATTCAAAGAGTTTAAAATTCCATCCATTATTCTCTCTAAGTACATAAAAGGTATTACTGGCGCTAATATTCTAATTATAGGCCCAATTTCTTTATTACTATAAACTGCATTTCCTATATCATTTGCAAATGCAATAAATACTCCAGATGCAAATATTGATATTATAAATGTTATTCTAAATACATTAGAAATTATAAAATTAACCATTTTATTTCTATTTAATGAGTGTGCTTCTGATATTTCAGGTATTATCAAAGTTGCAAAGGAGCTCAAAAAAACTGCAGGAAAATTTATTATAGGAAGCGCCATTCCTTTTATCATACCAAATATAGATAAAGATGCTGAAATTGAAGTTCCAGACATTCTAAGTGCATTTGGTATTAATATATCCTCTATAGTTCTAAGACCACTTTGAATATACGAACTAGAAGCTATAGGAAATGCTATTTTACTTATGTCACTTATCCTACATTCATTATAGTTGCTACAACATACAGTTCTGCTTAATGGTCTTGTTTTAAGTGCACATAGTATATAAGCATATATGCAAGATACTATGTTCCCTACAGCCATACCTACACATATTAGTGCGCATATATTTTCTATATTTGCATCTATAAATACAGTAATAGCTACTATCGATATAGTCATCATTAACAAATGCTCTAAAATTTCTGCTGAAACAGATTTAACAACTTCTCTAGCTCCATAAAAATATCCACTTAAGCAAGAAGAAATCCCTATAAAGGGAAGACTATAAGATAATATTTTTAAAGATAATATAGATCTTTCATCTTTTAAAAATACAGTACCTATATATTCTGCTCCATAAAAAAGTGCAATAGATGTTAGCACACTAAAAAACAAACTATATATGCAACCTTTATTAACTATATTTCTTATTCCCTTATTATTACCTTTCCCTACTTGCTCTGCAACAAGCCTTGTAATTGCTATTCTAATTCCAGCACTTGAAAATGTTATAGCCATAATGTATACAGACATTATAAGCTGATATAAACCCATTCCTTCTGGACCTATTTTTTTGGATAAATATACTCTGAAAAACATAGCTATAAATCCAAATATAATAGTTGAGAAAGTCATTATTATTGCATTTATTATAAGTTTTTTTCTTCTCATGCAATCACCTATCACATATTAAATTTGTACCTTATACATTTTTAATATATATGTGCTTGCATGTAATAAAATTCTATAATAATTTTACATTAGATGTTAATTCACTTACATAGTCAAGTGCATATGCAGAATTTTCTTCATCTGTCATTATAGTTAAATAATCTCCTCCAGTTAATGTAGTGTTCCCCCTTGGAATTATTTCTTTTCCACTTCTTGTTATAGACACTATTAAACAATTTTCTGGCCATTTAATTTCTTTTATTTTTTTATGTTCAACTTCACAACCAAGGTGAACCACTATTTCCATAAGACTTTTTCTAGCTTTATTTGATTCAAATTTATCACTTCCACTTTGTAAGCATCTTTCAAGTAAACTTTCATATATAGGTTCAGATTTAAATACATCTGAAGTTATATATGCTATTACACACACTATTGCAAGAGATAACAAGTGATCAAAACTTCCTGTCATTTCACATATTAGTATAATCCCAGTTATAGGCGCTTTTACTATGGATGCAAAGTTTCCTGCCATAGCTAGTATTATAAAGTTTAATATATATATACTAGGAATATCAAATACACTGACTACTACTATTCCAAATATGTTGCCAATTAACGCACCTAAAACCAATAAGGGGAAAAATATCCCTCCTGGCACTCCTGACCCAAACCCTATAAACGTAAGTAAATATTTAACCAATAAAAATAATAATAGCATTTTTAATGTCATTGAACTTTTATCTAAAGACATTATAAGTTCATGTCCTCCTCCTAATAAAATCGGTGCAGTTAAGCCTACAACTCCCGTTATTAAAAATGGGATTATTACTTTTATTTGCGTACTTAATTTTGACTTTTTAAAAATAGCTTGAGTTTTTAGTATTCCTCTATTAAATATAACTCCACTTATTCCAACTATAATACCTAATATTATTAAAAGCCAGTAATACTTTAAGTCAAGAGCTCTAACTCCTACAAAATTAAGAGATTTACCAATTCCTAAAAATGTTTTTGTAATAAAATCTGCCATTAATGCAGATGCCATTACTGAAAGTAGTACTAATGGTGAAAAGTTTTTATGGACTTCTTCTAATGCAAACATTACTCCAGATATAGGTGCATTAAAAGCAGCGGCTAATCCTGCACTTGCCCCGCTAGTTATTAGATATTTTTCTTCAACACTAACCCTTTTAAAAACTTTAGAAAATCCTTCTCCTATACTAGCTCCCATTTGAACTGAAGGACCTTCTCTTCCAAGTGATAACCCAGCTCCTAAAACTATAAGTCCTCCTACAAATTTATTTATTAAAATACTTAACCAATTTCCTTTTAATTTTTTCATTAGTATCCCTTCAACTTGCGGTATACCACTTCCACTAATCATAGGAACTTTTTTTACCATAAGGCTAACTATATATCCACTTATAGCCAGTATCACAAATAATAAAATAGTATTTACTAAATTCCCTCTACTATTAGAGTAAAGCCACATAAATACATTAGTTATCTTTTGCAATAGTATTCTGTGAAGTACTATTGTAACTCCAACAATTGCACCTATTATAGTACTTTCTAATATAAGTTTGAACTTTAAATTTTCAGTATGCTTTAATAGATTGTACGTTTTTTCTTTGTCCATTTAGTTTTCCTCCTTTTTTCCCGCAATTTTTATTATACTACTAATTGTAATTATTTTAAATTGTATACAGTATATTATTTAAAATAATTTTTAATTTTATATATGTTTCATTCCATATTCAATTTTTTTGATATATAATAAAATTTAAATAACCAATTATTAGAAAGGATATTTAAATGACAAAAGAAACACATTCATCTGGAGGATATTTACTTGCGGCAATTACTTTTTCTACATTTAGTAATGTATATTTAGATAACTATAATACTTTATATAAATTGATGCTTTTTTTTATTTATTTTCAATTTGCTAACTTAGGTTCTATGCTTCCTGATTTAGACACTAGAAAATCTTATATAAGTAAAAAATGGCCTTACTTATCAAAATTCATTTCAAAACGATCTAAACATAGAGGGTTTACACATAGTCTTTTATTTTTATTAATTTTGGCAGAATTTTTAAAATTGATAGTCTTGATATGTGAAAAAAACATAATATTGATTTGCTCTTCATATGGTATACTTTGTGGATACGCATCACATATAATTTTAGATATCTTTACATACGAAGGTGTTG
Source organism: Paraclostridium ghonii (assembly GCF_023653455.1). Classification (GTDB taxonomy): domain Bacteria; phylum Bacillota; class Clostridia; order Peptostreptococcales; family Peptostreptococcaceae; genus Paraclostridium; species Paraclostridium ghonii. Next base: position 49,353 of record NZ_JAKEDR010000003.1, on the reverse strand, counting down.
ATTTATTTTTTCCTTTAGGTTTTCATTTTAAATTATCTAGGTTAAAAACTAGTTCAAAAGGCGAAAGATACGTAAATAAGATTATAAAATTTATATCTATAAACTTAATTCTTTATAATTTATATTTCTTACTTAATTTAACACGATAATATAAAAATCCATTTAAATCAAAAAGCCTAAAACAAGTACTTGCTTTAGGCTTTTTAAATCTAATATATATCAGAAAACTCTATTTGTATCTTCTTATCTATATCAATAGATTCATTTTGTATTGAATTTATAGCTGAATCTTTTAAAACTACTTGATTTGGTATCTTAACTTCAAACTCTGTTCCAATTCCTATTTCACTATTTACGTTTATAATCCCCTCATGTAGCTCAACTAATGACTTCACTATAGACAACCCAATCCCACTACCTTCACTTATTTTAGTTAGTCTATTATCAACTTGTTTAAACTTTTCAAATACGTCATTAATCTTATCATTAGGTATACCTACCCCAGTATCTTTGACACTTATATATATATATTGTTGGGTACATTTAATGCTAACATCAATTTCCCCATTTTCTTTATTATATTTTATGGCATTAGATAATAAGTTTAGTATTATTCTCTCCATTTTATCACTATCAAAAGAAACTATTGTTTCTTCTTGATCAGTGTCAAATGTAAGCTCTATGCCTTGAGACTTACTAAACTCTACAACTGAATCACATATATTTTCTACAAAATTCACTATATCTTGATTTTTGGGGTTATAATCCACACACCCAGAATCAATTCTGGTTGAATCAATTAAATTATTAACTAATTTTAAAAGTCGCATTCCATTTTGTTCTATTATATTTAAGTATCTTATTAATCTATTTATATCTCCTTCTTTAATCTTAGGAATACTTTGATCTATTAACTGCACTGATGAAAATATTAAATTCAAAGGAGTCCTAAACTCATGGGTTAAGTTAGAGAAAAAGTCTAATCTAAGTTTTTCAAGTTCTCTTTCTGTAGCCTTTTTCTGAGTTAAATCTATTATAATCCCAATTACACCTATTACTTTTTTTCTATAATCCCATAAAGCAACCTTTGTCGTTTCTACATACTTATCTCCTGTGCTTCTTTCCATAAAATCTTCATTTACATTCGTAACCTTGTGTTTAATTACTTTGTTATCAGAAGCCTTATATGCTGCTATTTTTTCTGGTTTTGTATTTAAATCATAGTCTTTTTTACCAATTATTTCACTTCTATCTAACTCTAATAACTCTCCAAAAGCTTCATTACAATATAAATATATTCCTTGTACATCTTTATAGAAAATAGGTATAGGTAAATTATCCACTATTATTTCTAACATTTTATTTCTATTTTCTATTCCTATTGGAGTTTTTGAGTTTACATAATCATAAATCTTAAACCCATATGTTCCTATAACATTTTTATCTTCATCAAACATCGGATGTATAAATACACTAACCCATTTATTATCTTCAAATATGGTTTTTTCAATAGCATCCTCTTTTTGATCTAATATAAGATTTTCATACTCCTCCATATGTTCAAATCCATTCTGAATATCAAGTTCACAATTTTTCTTACCTATTATTTCCCCTTTTTTTAACCCCACTAACTCTTCAAAATTTCTATTTACTTTTATATATCTTCTATTAATATCTTTCGTCCAGATTATAGCTTTTAAATTATTTTGAATTAGAAGATTATATTTACTACTTAAGTGATAAACTTGAAACCACATATAAAAATTATCTTGGCTGTCTATATTTAAAATTACTTTATATATATCGTTTAAGCTACATACATATTGATATCTTGCAAAATTATTACTCCCCACTTGATCAAATAGTTCAATTTCTTCTTTAGATATTCCCAATACACTGCATACATCTTTGTTTAATATTTCATCTTCACTTTCTAACTTTAATTTTTTTAATAATAATCCATTCCCACCCTTAATTATATAGTCTAAATTTCCACTTTCATCAGTTATGCAACTTCCCCATACATACGGTATAGGACACATTTGTAAAACCTCTTCATAGTTATTAACGACCAAATTTATCTCCCCTTATTCTATATACCGATTTTTATACTTTAATTATAGCAAATAAATACAAAAATCTCGATTACAATTTATAATCGAGATTTTTGCTTACGCATAAATATCAGAAAATTCTACTTTTATTTTTTCTATATAAGAGTTTTGTAGATTTTTTTCTATTATATTGCATTCATATTCATTTTTAAATTCAGCTGGTATATTTATTTTAAATGTAGTTCCTACTCCAAGTTCGCTTTTAACATCTACATATCCTCCATGCATATCAACCAAGCTTTTTACTAAGTATAAGCCTATCCCACTGCCTTCTCCACTTCTAATGGTATTGTCCTCTACTTGTTTAAATCTTTCAAATACAGAGTTTACTTTATTGCTTGGTATTCCTATTCCATTATCTGAAATTTCTATCTCTAGCATTTCATTTAATTCTCTTATGCAAATTTCTATTTTCCCATTTTCTTTAGTAAATTTAATTGCGTTAGATAATATATTTAGTATTATACGCTCCATTTTATCAAGATCAAAAGAAATTACTTTTTCTTCAATATCCGTGTCAAACACAACTTCTATATTTTTTTGCTTTGCGAAGTCTACTATGGATTGACAAATACTTTCTATAAAATAGACAATATCATAATTTTGAGGATTGTATTCAAAATATCCAGATGTTATTTTATTTGAATCGATTAGATTATTTACTAATTTAAGTAATCTGTACGTGTTTTGAGTTGCCATGTTTATGTATTTTGTAATTGATTGGTCTTGTTTAATTTGAGTATTTTTTAATTTTAAATCTAAAACTTGTAATGAACTAAATATTAAATTCAAGGGTGTTCTAAGTTCATGAGATAGGTTTGCAAAAAAATCACTTCTTATCTTATTATTTTTTTCATGTTCTATTTGTTCATTTTTATCAACAAACCATATTACATAATTATTATCGTATACGTTTGTGGATATTAATTCAAAGTTTAAATTCCCATTTTTAGTTTTGACATTTACTTTTTCTTCATTTCTTACATGCTCAAATAAATCTATGCTTATCTCTTCATCTAATATATCAAAATATTCTTCACCTAATATATCGTACTCATCTATGTCTAAAATGTTTTTTAATGATTCACTTATAGCATTAATTTTTATTACATTTTTTTCATTTATTGTTTTGCATATTTCTCCAAATATATATGGAGTAGGCGATGATTTTAATATATCTTCCTCAATACATTTATATTTCATATTACCCCCCACTTATAAAAACAAATTTAAAAATAATCATATTAGAAATTTCTATTTTTTTCTCATGATTTCCTTTGATATTTTCATATTTTTTTTAGACATTTTATTTAAAACCAATTAAAATAAACCATTTTTTCTATTTAGCTTTATCAAATTAAGTCTTAGCAGTTTTAAACTTTATTACTTTATATTTATTTTGATTTAATACTTTATTTTTCTTTTAAATTATATATAATAATATATATATTAAATGGATAAACTTTTTAATATTTTGTTATATTATAGATATTAATTGCAGATAAAAAAGGAGTGTGTATATATGCGCAGATATAACTTTAAGGAAATCAATGATGTTTATGGGAAAATTAGCCCTTTTGAATTTAAAGACAAATTAATCCAGCTTGCAAAGTTTAGAGCTATGGAAAGTGGTAGAAGAGTTTTAGATGCTGGACGTGGTAATCCCAACTGGACAGCAGCAGCTCCTCGTGAAGCATTTTTTACATTTGGTCAGTTTGCAGTTAACGAAACTCGTAGAACTTGGGATGAAGGCGATTTAGCTGGTATGCCAAAAAAGGAAGGAATTGCTACTCGCTTTTATCAATATATTTATGATAATTCAGATATGCCTGGAGCTAATTTAGCTAAAAATATTGTTAGTTATGGAATAGAAGAATTTGATTTTGACCCTGATTCTTGGGTATTTGAGTTAACCGATGGAATAATAGGTGATAATTATCCATCTCCTGATAAAATGCTTATTCATATAGAACAAATAGTTACTAAATATTTAATAAAAGAAATGAAATATGATATCCAAAACGGTGGCCCTTTAAGTATATTTGCAGTAGAAGGTGCTACAGCTGCTATGTGCTATATATTCGACTCTTTAATGGCTAATGAGTTATTAAGAAAAGGTGATAAAGTAGCTATTATGACTCCTATATTTACACCTTACTTAGAAATCCCTCATTTACCAAGATATAATTTCGATGTAGTTTTTATAAATGCTGATGAAATAGATGAAAATAATCATCACACTTGGCAATATTCTAAGAAAGAATTACAAAAACTTGGTGATAAATCTATAAAAGCTTTGTTTTTAGTTAATCCTAACAATCCAGCATCTATAGCTTTAGATGAAAATAGTTGTAATAATTTAATAGATGTAGTTACAAACCATCATCCTAACTTAATGATAATATCTGATGATGTTTATGGAACTTTTGTACCTGGATTTAAATCTCTAATGGCTAGTTTACCTTATAATACTATAGGAGCTTATTCATTCTCTAAATATTTTGGTGTAACTGGTTGGCGTTTAGGTACTTTAGCTTTACATGAAAACAATGTATTTGAAAAACTTATAAATGAATTACCCAAAGATCTAAAATCATCTGTAAATAAACGTTATAGTGATATGAGCTTAAATCCTGATAAAATATCATTTATGGACAGAATAGTCGCAGATAGTAGACTTGTTGCTCTTAACCATACTGCTGGTTTATCTACTCCTCAACAAGTTCAAATGGCATTTTTCTCAGCATTTGCTTTAATAGATAAAAATGACACATATAAGAATGTAAATATATCTATATGCAAACGTAGACAAAAACTTTTCTATGATGCTTTAGGTGTTGAATTAGTAGAAAGTATAAATGATGCTTCTTATTATGTGATATTCGATATAATGAAATGGGCTACAAATAACTACGGTGAAGAATTTGCTAATTTTATAAAAGACAACTATAAACCTTCGGATATGCTATTTAAACTAGCAAATAACTACTCTATAGTTTTACTAAGCGGACATGGATTCTTTGGTCCTGATTGGTCTGTTAGAGTTTCATTAGCAAATTTAGATGATGAGTCTTATGTATTCATAGGAAATTCTATAAAAGAAGTATTAAGTTATTATATATATACATGGAAAAAAGATAAAAAATAAACAAGAAGGTAAGTTTACTTACCTTCTTTTCTGTATTTAAATATTTTTCATTGTTTTATTTTCACCACATAATTTTTCAAAATCTTTAATAAAAACATCTACTGCACAATTAACAGCATCATTTTTTATCAATCCTTCGATAACATCAGGACTTACCGTTGAAGCCCCCACTCCATATTTAGCTAATTCTAGCACTTGTTTAGAATTTTTAAAACTAGCTCCTAATACTTCACATTTCAATCCATTTTTTTTGAATATATCATGAATTTCCTTTGCAACTTCAACTCCATCAAAACCTAAGTTTTCAATTCTATTGATATATGGTGCCACATAATCAGCACCTAATTTCCCTGCTAAGTATGCTTGCATAGATGTGTATATCGCAGTTGCTGTAACATTAACTCCCTTTGTTTTTAAGCTTTTAATCGCTTTTAATCCTTCTCTAGTAACAGGCACTTTAATGAATGTGTTATCTCCTAATTCCTTTAGTATACATTCTGCTTCTTCTAGCATATCTTCTGCTTTTTTAGATATAACTTGTACATGAAGCTCTGCATCCTTGCCAATAAATTCACGTATCTCTTTTAATACTTCAAAAGGATTTTTGCCTGTCTTTGCTAATATAGTTGGGTTTGAAGTTACACCATCTACTGGAAAATAATCGTATATATTTTTAATTAATTCAATATTTGCATCATCAATAATAAATTTCATATCTTTATCTCCTTATAATGTTTGTTCTGTTCTTTGTATAATATCATCTTGTGTTTGTTTTGATAACACATTAAAGAATGCAGAATATCCAGCTACTCTAACAATCAAATCACGATGTTTTTGTGGATTAGCTTGAGCATCTAATAAAATATCCCTAGAAACCACGTTATATTGTACATGGAATCCTTCTAATCTATTAAAGAATGTTCTAATTAACATTGCTAATTTAATTTTATTCTCTTGTGTAGATAACATAGCAGGAGTAACTTTTTGATTTAGTAATACTCCACCTGTTATTTCACGAGTTGGCAATTTAGATACCGTTTTAAATACAGCAGTTGGTCCATTTTGATCCATTGAATGTGAAGGCGAACATCCTTCAGCAAGAGGCGTTTTAGCATTACGTCCATCTGGAGTTGCTAAAGTACCTTTTCCTTGCCCTACATTTGCTGATATTGATGAAGTTCCTGCATATCTAACTCCTCCAATTGGACCTCTTTTGTATCTTGTATTTGGGTATTTTTTAACCTCATCTATATAAGTCTTATAAGCATCAACAACTAGCATATCTACATAATCATCATCATTACCATACTTAGGTGCATCCTCAATTAATGCCTTTTGAATCATTTGCCCTTTATCACTTGTAAAATCCTCCATTAAAGCATTCCATAGATCTTTTGTAGAAATTTTCTTTTCTTCAAATACTAATTTTTTAATTGCAGCAAGGGAGTCTGCTAAGTTTGCAATACCTACTTGTAATCCTGATATAAAGTCATATATAGCTCCGCCTTCTTTTAAAGGTTTCCCTCTACCAATACAATCCTCAGTTAAAGCACTACATAATACATCTGGAACATCATCTTCTAAAACTAAATCACAACAGTTTTCAATAATAACACTATGTTTAGTAAATTCTCTAATAGTAACATCCCAGGCTTCTTTTAAATTTTCATAACTTGTCATATTATCAAAATGTTTTAAGCCTTCAACTAGTTTAGTTTGACTAGCAGGATCAACTCCTTCATTCATTGCAATTAATAATGTCTTAGGGAAGTTTATAAAACTCATACCTGTACAACGATATCCCCACTTACCAGGGACAGCAACTTCAACACACCCAATTGCACTATAGTTATAAGCATCTTCTTCTTTTATACCTTTTTCAATAAATGAAGGAATAATAACTTCATCTGAATTAAATGCAGGCATTCCAGTTCCTAATCTAAGAACCTCAATTGCTTCATTCATAAATTTATCATCTAATCCTTTATGATATCTAACTGTTAGGTTAGGTTGAGGTAATCTAGTTTGAGCAACAGATTTTAAAATTAAATAAGATAATTTATTAACTGCATCTTTTTTATCTACAGTTTGTCCACCAACAGTAACGTTTTGATATAAAGGTGATCCAGCACTAAATTGTGTATGTGACCAACTTCTTACTTTATTAATTGTGAATGTCTTAAGCCATAAATTTGTTAATAACTCAATAGCTTTATCCTCAGTAATATCTCCATTTTCTAGACTTTTTTCTAAGTATGGATATAAGTATTGATCCATTCTACCATACGATAAAGAGTGTCCATTAGATTCAATTTGAAGAATTAAATGAACAAACCACATCGATTGAACTGCTTCGTAAAAACTATCTGATGCTTCATACGGAACTTTATCCATTATTCTAGAAATTTCTATTAACTCAAGTTTCCTAGCTTCATCATTTTCTTTTTGTGCCATCTCTTTTGCTAAATTAGAATATCTTTTAGCAAAAGTTTTAATTGCATCTATTACAATTAAAATAGCCTCATAGAAATGATATTTTTTTATATTATTAAAATCAGTAAGATCTAATGCATCTCTTTGAGCAATAGTCCTTTCTTCGTATTCTTTTAATCCACTTTTCATTATACGTCCATAATCAACTGCAATATGGGCATCTCCACTAGTTATATTCCCTTCTGCTTTAATAATCCCTAAATCATATAACACCCTACTCTTTGGAGGAATATTTGCTAATCCTTTATCAAAAGTTGTGTTATGTTCCCAATATGAAGATATACTTCTAAGTTCTTCTTTAGTTTCTTCATCAATATAAAAAACATCACCATCTCTTTTTTCAAACTCATCTAATTCTTTTATTACCCAATTCATAGCATATTCAGGGAAAATAGGCGCTGATCTATTAGTTTTTGCTTGATTACCAACAATTAACGTTTGCTTTTCAATAAATATAGGCATCTTCTCTAAAATATTTTTAAGCATATATGCTCTTTTTACAATCATCGGCTTATCTGCATGTTCCTTATAAGCTTCAGTAGTTAGAATTGCTCTTGTAGCATCAATTGATGCTTTAGTTTCTAATAGTTCTTCTCTAAAATCATACATTCTATTTGTTAGTGATCCAAAACATTTTTCCATTTTTTATCCTCCTCAACGGAATCATATTTAAGTTTCATTCATAATTTAAATTTGTTTCGTTAATAATTACATACTATCACAATAAGCATAATTGTCAATATATTATTTCATAAAATATATATAAAAGTTTCATTTGAAATATTTTCATTTACTTTAATAACCCACAATGCTATTATATTAAATATAATAAAGGGAGGAATTAATATGAAAAATGAAGGTATAATATTTAATATCCAAAAATTTAGTATTCATGATGGCCCTGGAATAAGAACTACTATATTTTTTAAGGGTTGCCCTTTAAAATGTAAGTGGTGTTCTAACCCTGAATCACAACTAGAGAGTATTCAACTACTATATAATCAATCTAAATGTTCAAGATGTAAGATATGTATTGATACATGTAATCAAAATGCTATTAGCCTAATCGATAATAAAATTATTATTAATGATAAAAAGTGCCTTGGTTGTTTAGAATGTATGTCAAATTGTCCAAATGACGCTCTTAAAAATGAAGGTGAGTATAAAAAAATCGAAGACATTTTGGATATATGTCTTCAAGATAAAGATTTTTATGAAGAATCAAATGGCGGTGTAACAATTTCAGGTGGTGAAGGAATGAGCCAACCAGAATTTCTAAAGGAGTTAGTTTTAACTTTAAAAAATAAAAACATACATGTTGCAATAGAAACAACTGGATATATTGACCATGAATTATTTAAACAACTATCTGCTTTATTTGATTTAATATTATTTGATGTTAAACATCATGATAATATTAAACACTTTGAAGGCACAGGAGTTTATAATGATTTGATTATTAAAAACTTAAAATGGGCAATTAAGAATGATCTAAATGTTTTGATAAGAATTCCAGTTATACCGGGGTTCAATGACTCATTAGAAGATGCAAGCAAAATAACGGATTTATTAAAATATGTACGTGCAACAAGTGTACAACTGCTTCCATTTCATCAATTTGGCGAAAAAAAATATGATATGTTAAATAAAATATACACTTTAAAAGATTTAAAGGCATTATATCCTGAAGATTTAAAAGATTATCAAGAGGTATTTATAAGTAAAAATATTAATTGTTTTTTCTAGATTCAAATCAAAAATAATAAAGAGCGAGAGTATATTTTAGCTACATTTCAAGCATATCTTCATCTTATGTAGCAAAATTAACTCTCACTCTCTATTTTATAAAAAGCTCAAAACTAAGCTTTATTAATATTCTACTTTTTTTACCTCTATATTTTTACTAGACAAATAGTCTTCATATTCTTTAGGTATATTTACATCAGTTACAACAGAGCTAATTTCATCAGTCGCAATTAAATTAACAACTCCTTTTTGAAAAAACTTAGTTGATTCAGTAACAACTATTACATTATTAGCTTGTCTTGCCATATCACGCACAGTTTCACTTCTCATATAATCCTTACCTGTAAATCCTGATAATTCTGAAAAACCATCAGTCCCAATAAATAATTTATCTACAAAGAAAGATTCTACACATTTTCTAGTGATAGGTCCAACCATTACTTGAGACTCATTTTGATATTCTCCACCTAGCAAAATAATTCTTGTATTATACTCTTTTCTTATATACTCCGCAATAAAAGCTGAATTTGTAATTATTGTTATATCTTTTTTCGTTCTAGATATTTCAAGAGCAAGTAATGCACAGCAAGAGCCTGATTCTATCATAACAGTTTCTCCATCCATTACTGACTCAGTAGCAACCTTTGCAATACGCCTTTTGATATCATAGTGATACGCTAATCGATTATTAATATCATCACTTGAATTTAATGTTGCAAAACCATGTTCTCTAATAATAAGTCCTTTATTTTCTAGTTGTATTAAATCTTTACGAATAGTTACTTGAGATACATTTAATAGCTCAGATAACTTAGTAACTTCTATCTTTTTATTCTCTGTTAATAATTCTAAAATTTTAGTATGTCTATCTACCATATTTGCCATATATTAATTCACCACTCTTTTCATTTATACAATATCACAGAGTTATTTCATTTGCAATTAAAATAACTTTCGTTTATTATTTTTTTTAATAAAAACGAAAGTCATTCTACCATTATTTATAATTTAAATAAGACTTATATTACTTTTTACTATTTATTCTATCTTCCCAAAATGTTGCATTTTTTATTCCAAGTTTGATTGGATTAAATTCAATTTTTTCTCTTGAAATTCCTAGTTTTTTTTGTTTTTCATAGTCTTTTAATGATACAAGTGCCGGCTTTGCAATTATCAATATTGCAATTATGTTTAACCATGCCATAAGTCCTACCCCTATATCTCCTAAAGTCCATGCTAAAGAAGCTTCTTTAATACACCCATAATAAGTTGATGCTAATATAATTACTTTTAATATACTTATCAATATCTTTTTAGTTTTTTCATTATTATTTAATATTCGCTTTGATAGATAAGCTAAATTAACTTCTGAAATATAATAATACGCCATAAGGGTTGTGAATGCAAAGAAGAATAGAGCTATTGCAACAAACGCAGATCCAAATCCAGGTATTAATGTATCTACTGCACTTTGCGTAAATGCAGGCCCAACTTCAACACCAGGTAAGTTTTGAACTATAAATTGATTGCTAGCATTACACACATTGTATTTACCTGTCATTAATAACATAAATCCAGTAGCTGAACAAACAAACAGTGTGTCTACATATACAGAAAATGCTTGAACAAAACCTTGTTTTGCAGGATGAGACACTTCCGCAGCTGCAGCCGCTTGTGGTCCTGTTCCTTGCCCCGCTTCATTAGAATATACCCCACGCTTTACTCCCCACGCTATTGTTGATCCTAGTATACCTGCAAATGCTTGTTCTGCTCCAAATGCTGATTTAAATATTAAAGATATAACATCTGGTAGTTTTTCAATATTCACAACTATAATAACTACTGACATCAATATATACGCCAATCCCATAAAAGGAACTATAAGCTCTGCAAAAGAACTTATTCTTTTTATGCCACCAAATATAATTAGACCAAGAAGTATTATAATTCCTAATCCGGATATAGATTTACTTACTCCAAATGCATTTTCAATACTAGCCGAAATAGAATTTGATTGCACTCCAGGTAGAAAAATTCCCATAGCAACTAAAGTGGATACAGCAAATAATATAGCGTACCATTTCATTCCCATGCCTTTTTCAATATAGTATGCCGGTCCTCCTCTGTATTCTCCATTATCTTCTTCCTTATAAATTTGAGCTAGTGTAGATTCAACAAAGGCTGATCCAGCACCTAAAAATGCTATAGCCCACATCCAAAATAAAGCACCTGGCCCTCCCATGGCTATAGCCGTAGCAACTCCAGCTATATTACCTGTTCCTATTCTCCCTGCTAGCGATGTACACAGTGCTTGAAATGAGGATATACCTTTTTCAGATTTTTCGCCTTTTGCTAAAAGTACTACCATCTCATTTAGATGTCTAACCTGTAAAAATCTTGTTCTTAGAGAGAAATATAATCCCGCTCCTAAGCATAATGTAATAAGTGCATTGCTCCATAAAATGTTATTGATGGAATTTATTATACTTTCCATAAGCCCTCCTAATATTTTAGAAATTTTTAATTTCTTAATAGAATATATTCAGACTTATACATTTGTTTCCACTTTTCATTTCATTTTTTAGACTTTTTTAATTAACTACCTTCTCAAACTGTATCTTATTTCATATCTTCCAATCTTACATTCGCCGCATTTTAGCCTTTCTGTTATTTCACTTTTGCTTTTATTAAAAAAGCTTGCACAATCATCTAATGATTTAAAGACGTCTATAATTTCATTTTTTTTATCTATAAGTTCAATTTTTTTCTTTCCACCACGTCGAATTATTTTCCCATACTTTTTATAATAATCATCATACTCATCATCCATCATTTCAAATTTATAATGCATATGTATCGGCTCTATTTTATCACTACATAAAATTTCTTCTCTTTTTTCCGATTTTATATCTACATTCCACAATTCATTATGTAGAAAATTAAATACTTCAACTACATTTCTATCTCCCATAGCTTTATGACTTATATCTATTTTAAGTTTTTTACTTAAAAAATTTATAGATTCTCCAAAGTAATCCGTATATCCATACTCTAAATTTTCTTTTATGTATTGTATTGGAATACATAATGTCTTACCGCAATCTTTGTGATTTTCAAATACAACTTCATCATTTGTGTAAACATCTATAGCTTTTATTCTTTTTTCTCTTTGTATTTTTACTGATTTTATATATTTTTTATCTTCGTCTGTCATTTCATATGTATTTAATACTTCTTCGTTTATATATTTTTTATCTCCACCGTCAATTTCTTTAGTTATTTCTATAACTTCATCTGATAGTTGATTTTCATATTGTTCTTCTTTTACTATATTTTTAGACTCTTCAATATTTAAATTCCCATTTAATTCTTCCTGTATGTCTACATTTCTAATTTCTTCTGTAGATATTTTTTCTTCCTTATTAACTTTTATAAAATTTAATAATTTCTTTAACAATATTTGTACCTCCCATGTCTCTTTTGTATCTTTAATTAGCTTTAGTACTCTTATAGTATACTAAATCTTTATTTATTTATATACAAAAATATACCTATTTGTCAAAATTAGTATATTTTTATATAAGAAATACACCTGCTAATTTAATAACAGGTGTATCAGTTTATATTATATATAAAATATTAACTTGCTTTTCTATTGTTATTATTACTCTTTACATAATTTTTCTCATATCTTTTATATAATAGGAATCCTATTGATCCGAATAATACTGGACCAGCTATCATAGTTAAAGTTTTGCTTATTCCATTTGGAGAAGATAATGTTGGTTCTATTATAGTAAATAAATTAGCGAATCCAACTAATACACCTATTATTACAGAAAAAATCGTTGCCGTTCCTAAACTCTTATAAACCATGAATGTTTTATCAAATTTCCCTTCTAACTGCTTTTTCTTAAATGGAGGGAATGCACCTACTAAGAATAAGTAAGGTATTGTCATTGCAACATTAGTCATAAGAACTAATAAAGCAAAGAATTCACTTGCACTCTTGCCACCAAATGATACTAAAAGTATCATAGCTATAACTATTCCAGCTTGCCATTTCATAGCATTTATAGGCATTCCATTTTTTATTTCTCCTAGTTTACCAGGCCATACTTGCTTTGGTGCTCCTTCTATAAGAGTCTTTAATGGAGAGTAAGTTAATGTAAAAAATGCTCCTGATAATGCTAAAAACATTGATAATCCAACGAATCTAGCAACCCAAGCACCTATAGTTAATGCCACTGATTGACTAGCTCTAAATGCTATACCTAATTGGTATCCTAAATTGTTCATTAATATATAAGCAGCGTTAGCCATATTTACATTTTCTCCTGATAGTACTTCATTCCAATTAGTAAACATACCACAAGCAAATATACCCACTGTATATCCTACAGATATTATTATAGCTGCTAAAGTAAGACCTTTAGGAAAAGTTCTTTCAGCGTTTTCAGTTTTGTCAACTAATCCCCCTAAAACTTCTAACCCTCCAAATGCAAATATTGCAAATGTTAAGAATGATAAAACAGTCACAGGTGTTTGATAAGCAGGGTTTGGAGAATGTGTAAATGTTTTAACTACATTTGTTATAGGCTCTGCAAATTGTCCTTTGTTCATAACTACAACTAAAACCCCACCTACTAGTAAAACTATATTTAATAATGCAACTGCTGTACCACCTACAGAAGTAACTTTAGTTATTTTATCTATACCTTTAGTTGATACATAAGTAACTAATGTTATCCATAATATCCCCAGTATTCCTAATGTTTGAACTGAACTTAATCCAAATAAAGACCAAGTAGATGTAGAATCATATCCAAATATTGCATTTGATAATGGTACCCATAAAGTAGATGCAACGTTTACCATCCATATAATATAAGATGCATACAACATAAATGTTCCTACAAATGCAAACTTAGGTCCTACAGATTTTTCCATCCATGAATACATACCACCTGATTCTTTTCTAAATGCAGATCCATATTCAGCCATCATAAATGCATAAGGGATAAAAAATAAGATTGCACTTAGTATATACCAAGGTATTGCTGCATATCCCATTAAGAAAAATGCTCTTGGCATATTAGCAAACCCGAATACAGATGTGAATATCATAAGTACTAGAGGTACCAATGTTAATTTTTTAACATTTTTAACATTCTCTTCCATTTGTCTTCCTCCTCATGAAGTGTAATAATACTGTTTAAATAAAAAGCTATTTGATTATTTTTCTATTTATTTTAGTATTTAACTTTTTCTATTTTACATATAATACCATAACTTAATCAAATTTCCAATGACTATTAATTTAATTAAATTTTTAGTTTTTCTTAAATTAATTTTACAAAACTACAATTTCTCTTATAAACTATATATTTTTTATTTTTAATATTATTTAGTATTTCCTCTATAACTTTAAATATTTACATATGTATATATCAAAATCTTCCTTAAAATATAAAATCACAATTTTTTAAATTAAATTTCATTCAAAAAAATTAAAAAATAGAGGTTTTACCCTCTATTTTTTATACATTTAGATCTATTTTCATTCCTATATAATCTTTATATTCACTTATAACAGGATTTATTACATCGTCAACAAACTCTATAACTTGCTTCGGAGCTCTTCCTACGAAGTTCTTAGGATCCATTATTGATAGAATTTCTTCTTTTGTCATCTTAAATGTATCACAATCCATAAGTATTAATTCTAATAAGTTATTGTCTTTTCCTTCTTGTTTTACTCTTTTTGCAGCTTGCATTGAGTATTCTCTTATAACTTCATGTAACTCTTGTCTATCTCCACCTCTTTTTACAGCTTCCATAAGGATAGTTTCTGTAGCCATAAATGGTAGTTCTTCATTTATATGTTTACTTATTATATTTTCATAGACAACAAGTCCATTCGTTACATTTATTCCTATTTCAAGTATAGCATCCACTGCCATAAAAGCTTGAGGTATAGCTAATCTTTTATTAGCAGAATCATCTAAACTTCTTTCTAACCATTGAGTAGCTTGTACTAATGCAGGACTTAAAGACTCTCCTATAACATATTTAGATAAAGATGCTATTCTTTCACTTCTCATAGGATTTCTTTTATATGCCATTGCAGATGACCCAATTTGATTTTTTTCAAATGGTTCTTCTAATTCTTTTAAACTTTGTAATAATCTTATATCGTTAGTCATCTTATGCATACTTTGAGCAATCCCAGATAAAATAGATATAACTTGATAGTCTAATTTTCTAGTATATGTCTGTCCACTTACTGCATATGATGTTTTATATCCCATTTTTTCACATACAAGTTTATCTAATTCTTTTACTTTTTCATCGTCACCTTCAAATAAACTTAAGAAACTAGCTTGTGTTCCAGTTGTTCCTTTTACACCTCTAAGCTTCATATTTTCTATTCTAAAGTTTAAATCTTCTAAGTCTATTACTAAGTCTTGAGCCCAAAGACATGCTCTTTTTCCTACTGTTGTAAGTTGAGCTGCTTGGAAATGTGTAAATCCTAAAGTTGGTATATCTTTATTTTCTAATGCGAATTCTTTTAAGTTATTTATTAAGTTTACTAATTTTACTCTTATAAGCTTTAATGCTTCATTCATTTGGATTACATCTGTATTATCTCCAACATAAGCACTAGTTGCTCCTAAGTGTATTATCCCTTTAGCGCTATCACATTGTAGCCCATAAGCTTTTACATGACTCATAACATCATGTCTTACTTCTTTTTCTATTTTTCTAGCTTCTTCAAAGTTTATATTATTTATATTAGCTTTTAATTCATTTATTTGTTCATCCGTTATATTAAGTCCTAGCTCTTTTTCTGATTCTGCTAATGCAACCCAAAGTTTTCTCCATGTAGAAAATTTGCATTGTGGAGAAAATATATAACTCATATCTTTACTGCAATATCTATCTATTAATGGATTTGCATATGTACTATATTTATTTTCCATTCTGTTTAGCACCTTCCTTGTGTCTTTATATTATTATTATAATTTTAATTATATATAATTTAACGAACTATAACAAGTTATTTTTTATTTATGTTCATTTTATCACTAGATATAATATAATCTATGCTCTCACTATCCACGAAGTTGAGTACATATTTATATCTTATTGCATAATATTTATCACTCCATCCAAGTTGATTTTTAACTTCTTCCTCTCCAGCTCCAAGTCTTAAGCTTATAGCTGCAAATGAGTGTCTAAAGTCTTTAGCTGAATAATTACTAAGTCCTGCCATATCCAATGCTTTTTTTACAATTATTCTTACATTCCTATCTGTTATAGAATTTCTTTGCTGACTAGTAAATACAAATTCATCTGTAGGCATTATACACGCAGATAACCCTTGATATATTCTATACTCCTCTATTTTAGAAAAACAATATGGATGTAGTTTTACTACTCTTTCTTTTTTATTTTTACCTAATCTTACGTATGCATTATTATTCTCATCTATCATTAAATCTTTCCACTTTAAATTTACTAATTCATTTAGTAAGCACCCAGTAGTTATTAAAAAAACCATTATCAATCTATCTCTCATATTTAGTCTTGGTAATGTATCTATAATTTGATTTATTTCTTGAATACTAAGAACATCATCTTTAGTTTTTATTCTACTAACTTTAGGTTTTTTCACTAATTTAAAAGGATTAATTTCTATGTATTCTTCACTTTTCATATAATTATAAAAACTATGTAAGTAACTATATATTTTTTCAGATGTAGACTTAGCATAGTTATCTTTTACAAACTCTACAAAACCACTACAATCTTCTTTTGTGACATTAGCTAAGTCCTTATTATTTACAAATTCTTTAAATAATACAACTTTGCTTAAATAGTCGTGTTTTGTTGCTGGGTTATGCTTTTTTGAAAATCCTTTAAAGATTTCATACTCATATTCATTTAATATCGTACTTTCTTGCATATTTAATCCCCCTATCTTTTTATATTGATTATATTTCTAACATATTTTTAAATACCTTTTAAAATATTGATTATATTTATTAATATTGATATACTTTAACGTATGATTAAATTAGTTAAAATTAGGAGGTAGTTAAAATTGTTAGAAATTTTTAAAGCCATTATACTTGGTGTAGTCCAAGGTATAACTGAGTGGTTACCTATAAGTAGTACAGGCCACCTTATATTAGTTGAACAATTTATTAAGTTCAATCTATCAGAAGTTTTTGTAAGTACATTCATGGTTGTAATCCAATTGGGTTCTATACTTGCTGTATTAGTTCTATATTTTAAAAAGTTAAATCCTTTAGATCCTTCTAAAACTGAAAGTGAGATAGCGGATACAATAAACTTATGGATTAAAGTTATTATAGCAGTAATGCCTGCTGCAATACTAGGTGTTTTATATGATGATCTTATAGACTCATTATTTTTCAAT
This sequence comes from Paraclostridium ghonii, assembly GCF_023653455.1. Lineage (GTDB taxonomy): Bacteria > Bacillota > Clostridia > Peptostreptococcales > Peptostreptococcaceae > Paraclostridium > Paraclostridium ghonii. The sequence continues at coordinate 31,406 of NZ_JAKEDR010000003.1, read as the reverse complement.
CCTACAACAGTTTCAATAACACTTGTAGTTTATGGTGTTATAATGATACTTATTGAAAATAAAAATAAAAAACCTAAAGTTAATGATCTTTCACAACTTACATATAAATTAGCTATAGGAATAGGATTGTTCCAATGCTTGGCTTTAATCCCAGGCACTTCAAGATCTGGAGCAACTATAATAGGAGCTATATTACTTGGAACATCTAGATACGTAGCTGCTGAGTTCTCATTCTTCTTGGCAATACCTACAATGTTTGGTGCAAGTGCACTTAAGCTTTATAAAGCCGGTACTGCCTTATCTGGATTTGAGTGGTTAGTGCTAAGTGCTGGATTTGTAACAGCGTTTATAGTTTCTATATTTGCTATTAAATTTTTAATGGATTATATCAAAAAGCATGATTTCAAAGTATTTGGTTACTATAGAATAGTGCTTGGTATAATAGTTTTTACATACTTTACATTTTTAATTTAATATAAACAAAAGAAGCACTATGTGCTTCTTTTATTTTTTTGACTCTACCAATAACCTTATGATGTCGCTTGCACCTTCATTAAAAGTAGTTATTATGCTTAAATAATCTGTAGCTCTATTTATAGCAAGGTATACCTTGTTTAGATCTCCTACAAAGTCATTAACTTGATAATCTTGATTTATATCATTAATGCTATGATTATATAGCATTTCTAATTCACAAAATATTACAGCTTTATATTCTAAGTTTTTTATAGCGTATATGTTAGATATTGTAACTCCAGCTTTTTTAGATATATTAGTTAACTCATCATCTCCATATATATATGGTATTTCATTTTCCTCTAAATCCTTTTTCAACATATATTGAAAATATATTGTTTTTCCATTTTTTAATTTTTTCTTATTAAAAGGGTATACAATTGCTATATCAGAATAGTTTAAACCTTTTTGGGTAGTTAGATATTCAATCTCCCATATAACAGAACTTATTTGTTCTTCTATATCAGAAACTTTTATTATATCTACTGCCTTGTTACTTTTTCTAATATAGTTTGAAGTATAATATATATCATTTTTTACTTTAGGTCTTATACTTTTTATATAATCATTTGAATTTTTATCAAAATTGTTTACAAATTGTACTAAATTATTGCTTTGTCTATAGTTTTTATTTAACTCAATTGTTTGGTTAAACTCTATATTATCCCAAGGATTTTTAAATATAGTTAAATTGCTAAATATATTTAATCCTTTGCATTCAAATGCATTAAATATATACTTAGATTTATATAAAAAGCTCCTTATAAAATCAATATGTTCAGGTTCAAAACATTCAATTTCATCTATAAATATACCTTTGAACATACTTTTGTTCTTTATAGTATTTTTAGCTTGTAAAACAAGATTTTTATACACTTTATCAGGAGTATTTTTTAACATATTGTAATCAAATACTAAATTATATGCCTTTGCTAATTTAAATAAGAAAGAAGTAAATGTATGAATTTCTATATTATTATTATCTTTATATAATATATCTAGTCTTTCTTTTAATTCATTTCTAAGCTGTTTTGTATAAGCAAATATTACAAATTTATGGTGTGGGTAAACCCTTGCTAGTTTAATAGCCTTAGACAATAGTATAGTTGTCTTTCCACACCCTGAAGCTCCTTTATATAAAGTATCACCATATTTTACTGATACTATATTTTCAATTTGATTTCTTTCTAACATAGTAGCCGTATAACTATAATCTTCATTTGAAAAAGATATTCTCTTTAATTTTTTGTTTAAGTTCAAGTTATCATTTATAACATAATATTCTGGACAAATTTGCAACATGAATAAATTCAGTAAAATTTCATCATTGGGATTTCCTAAATATTCATCTAGGCTAATTTCATAGTTCATTATTTTATATAGTTTATCTTTATCTATTATATTGTTTTCTACAAAATCATTATACTCTCCATTATCGTATATAGATACATGCGGCATTATAAATATGTAGTTATATTCAATTTCATTTCCTATTTTGCTCATTTTTTTTCTTAAAAGATCATATTCCTCTTCCATAACCTCTAATAATTCATCTTCTAAGATAATAAATAAATCTTCTGTCGTATCCATAAATTTTATAAATAGAACTCGTCCATCTTTTATATATAGAAGATCTGTATTTATTCCTTTAAAAGGAGTCACCTTTGGCACTACATTAGCTTCCTCTTTCATATTTTGATAAAAAATTTTTTCAAATTCTTTTATCTTTAATGCATCTAGCTCGGAATTTATATTTATGTACTGGCTCAATTTCTCATCCCCCTCATTTTATATAATTATATCATTTTAAATAGGTTTTTGCTATATTTCATATATTTAATATATTCTTTCTATATATTATTTCCATTAAATATATTTATTAATCTTAATTGATGCAAAAAAATTCTCTTCGCTTGAACTACTACATCTGCGAACCACTTCATATCGCCAAATTTCATGTCGTCAACGTCCACTCGTCAAGATTGCATCTCGTTACTCAAACGGCTTCGTCCGTTGTTCAAAATTCTTTTTACGCTCAAAACATAGTAATTGGTATAACTAAGTTTCACAAGTTGTCTACAATTTTTTGTAAGAGTAATTTAAGTGTAAAAAATAGGTACTTTTAAAGTACCTATTTTTACATTTTGTAATGATTTTCTAACCATATATTCATTTTTCTTCTTATTTCATTTTTCTTTACTTCTTCAAAATCAGCATCATCTATACTATAACTTTGAACTAATTTATCAACATTAGGTGGGTATTCTAAGAAATTCCCATTTTTATTTTCAAATCCAATACTCATTATATCGTATTTATCTTCGCCTTTATTTATAACAACACCATATTCAATATCTTCATTCTTATCGCTATTTGATATCTTTACATATTGATTTTTAGCAAGAGTGTTTAACATGTTATTTCTCCTTTCATTTTTTCTTTATTATTATCATTTTATATATTTTTTATTATAATCATTTATAAACTTCTTCCTTTTCCTGAATCAGTTAAGTCAATCAAACCTTCTGGATATGGATTAAACAAAGTTTGGTTTAATATGCTTTCATCTTCAAATCTTGCAGCGTATATTTTCATATTGCTTAAAACAGCACTTATTGGAAGTTTACCTTTACTATACTTAACAACAATATCTACAAATACTTCTTTTTCTTTCATAGATAGTTGTGCTTCATACTTATTGTATATATCTAATATAGTTTGTATATTTTTCCTTGCGTTTCTATTGCTATTTAAGAGTTGGAATAATTTTATTTCATATTCTTTTTTTTTATAAATTCCTTTATTGTATATACAATCTAATTCATTATAAATTTTTATATCATAACTTCTTAATAATAATTCATTTTTTTCATGAAATTCTTCAATAGTATTGTTATCATCTTTAAAATTATTTATCATAAATAATTTTGTTAAAAACTCATCCCTTATAGAGTAATTTTTAAGCCTTCCTTCATTTTCTATAGGCAAATGTCCATATGAGTTTAATATTTCTTGTGCAAAAAATCCATTACTTCCATTAAATAAGCTTGATTTTCCATTTTTGTGGTAAACTTTAACATCCTTTATTCCACACGATGGGGATTTACTTTTTAATATACATCCATCAATATCATCTAAATTAGAGATATAATTTTTAGAGAAATTTTTCATTTTTTCTGTATGATCTTTATTAGTTTTTGGCTGAATAAGTTTTTTCTCATTATCATAATCCACTATTCTTATTACTTCCCTAGGAGTTTGAAGTCCTATTTCTACTTCAGGGCATACAGTGCAGAAATCAACATGTTTTTTTAGAGAGTCAACTAATTTGCTACTTGCACCTTGCCCATTATATCTACAATTTTCAAATCCTAAACATTTACTGATTAATAACTTTGGACGTCTCATAATTGTATCTCCTATTGTTTTTATAAAATTTAATACTTATATTTTAATCTTATTTAAATTAAATTATTCTATATTAATTTATTTAAGTAATTAAAAAAACGAATATATCATTTGATATATTCGCTTATTATTTTCTTATTTAGCGTATTCTATTGCTCTTGTCTCTCTTATTATACTAACCTTAATTTGTCCAGGATACTCTAATTCATCTTCTATTCTCTTTGTCATATCTCTTGCTAATAAATGAATAGCTTCGTCACTTACATTTTCTGGTTTAACCATTATTCTTATTTCTCTACCAGCTTGAATTGCAAACGATTTATCTACACCTTCATATGAATTAGCTATTTCTTCTAACTTCTCTAAACGTTTAATATAAGCTTCTAGTGTTTCACGTCTTGCACCAGGTCTCGCAGCTGATATTGCATCTGCAGCGGTAACTAATACTGCTTCTATAGTTTGTGGCTCATAATCTCCATGATGAGTACTCATAGCATGTATAACATCCTTAGATTCTTTGTATCTTCTAAGTAAATCCATACCTATTTCAACATGAGTTCCTTCCATTTCATGATCTACTGATTTACCTATATCATGTAATAATCCAGCTCTCTTCGCTAATTTCACATCTGCACCTATTTCAGCAGCCATTATGCCTGCTATATGTGCAACTTCTATAGAGTGTCTTAAAACGTTTTGTCCATAACTCGTTCTATAGTTAAGTCTACCTAGAAGTCTTACTAATTCTGGATGTAATCCATGAACCCCTGTTTCAAAAGTAGCTTGTTCTCCAAACTCTTTTATTATGTTATCCACTTCTTTTCTAGCTTTTTCAACCATTTCTTCAATTCTTGCAGGATGAATTCTTCCATCTGCAATAAGCTTTTCAAGAGCAATTCTTGCAACTTCTCTTCTTATAGGATCAAATCCAGATAATATTACTGCTTCTGGAGTATCATCTATTATTAAATCTATTCCAGTAAGAGTTTCTAATGTTCTTATATTTCTACCTTCTCTACCTATAATTCTTCCCTTCATTTCATCATTTGGAAGGTTAACCACCGTTACAGTAGTTTCTGCCACATGATCGGCTGCGCATTTTTGTATAGCATATCCTATTATTTCTCTTGATTTTTTATCTGCTTCTTCTTTTGCCTGAGACTCTATTTCTTTAATCATTATAGACATCTCACGTCTTACTTCTCTTTCAGCATTAGTTAATATGATTTCTTTTGCTTTGTCTGAAGTTATACCAGATATACTTTCTAACTTCTCTAATTGTTGAACTTTTATAGCTTCAACATGTTCTTCTTTTTTTTCAATTTTCTTTAGTTTATCACTAAGAACAGTTTCTTTATTTTCTAACGCTTGAAGCTTTTTATCTAAAACTTCTTCTTTTTGAATTATTCTTCTTTCAAACTTTTGAACTTCAATTCTTCTTTCTTTGTTTTCTTTCTCTGCTTCATTTCTCCATTTATGGATCTCTTCTTTTGCTTCTAATAGTTTTTCTTTTTGTAAAGTTTCTGCATCTTTGTTTGCCTTATCTATTATATCATCGGCCATCTTTTCAGCTTGGCCAATCTTAGCTTCAGATATGTTTTTTCTTACAAAATAACCAACTATAATACCCACAAATATTCCCAATAAAGCGCCTATTATTGCCTCTACTATGACATCCACCTCCTTTGTTAAATAAACCGTTAACTACAGTATTTAAACATCTATTTTTATAAACTAAATAAGAATATTTTATTCTTATTTAATTTTATAATTTTTTCAATCCGGTGTCAAGTTAATAGGAGGTATACAGGGCATTATTCTCCAATATTTTCTATTGAATCTTCATTTTCTTCTGCACTATCTCTATTTTCATCTAATTTGTAATATTTTCTTACTAATCCTTCTACTTCTTCTGTTAAATCAGGATTATCTGCTAAGAATTTTTTTACATTTTCTCTACCTTGTCCTAATTTAGTTTCATTGTAGCTATACCAAGCTCCTGATTTTTTGATTACATCTATATCTGCTGCTATATCTAATAAGTCACCAACCTTTGATATACCTTCTCCATACATTATATCAAATTCAGCTTGTTTAAATGGAGGTGCAACCTTATTTTTAACAACTTTTACTCTTGTTCTACTTCCCATAACTTTGTCGCCTTGCTTTATAGTGTCTATTTTTCTTACATCTAACCTTACTGAAGAGTAGAATTTAAGAGCACGACCACCTGTTGTAGTTTCTGGGCTACCAAACATAACCCCAACTTTTTCTCTTAACTGGTTTATAAATATTGCTACACAATTAGATTTTTTTATAGATCCTGTTAACTTTCTTAAAGCCTGTGACATAAGTCTAGCTTGAAGACCAACGTGAGAATCTCCCATATCCCCTTCTATTTCAGCTTTTGGAACTAATGCTGCTACTGAGTCAACTACTATTATATCTATAGCACCACTTCTTATAAGTGCTTCTGCTATTTCTAAAGCTTGCTCTCCTGTGTCTGGTTGTGAAACTATTAAGTTATCAACATCTACACCTAGTGCTTTTGCATATATAGGATCTAGAGCATGTTCAGCATCTATAAATGCTGCTATTCCACCTTGTTTTTGAGCTTCTGCTACTGCATGTAATGTAACTGTTGTTTTACCAGAAGATTCTGGTCCATATATTTCGACTATTCTACCTTTCGGAAGCCCTCCTATACCAACAGCTATATCAAGTCCAATAGATCCTGTTGGTATAACATCTATAGCCATCCCTTTAGCTTCTCCAAGTTTCATTACTGATCCTTTACCAAAATCTTTTTCTATCTGAGATAACGCTGAGTTTAGCGCTTTTAATTTTTCATCTTGTATTCCTGCCATTTATATTACCTTCCCTTCTTAAAATCATTTATTCAAAATTTACTTAAAGTAAATTTTCCAATCAAACATTTGTTCTATGTTTATTATATATTTTTTATAACTTAAAGTCAATTAAATAATACCTTATTAGTATTAACTTTAATTATATCAATTTATACATATTTTTCCACAAGTTTAATTTATTTCGCTGTAAAAAAGATGGATATCTTTAGATACCCATCTTTTTTACATTATTATTTACTTTCCATAAATAAATTTCTATTTTTATATACATACTCCCAACCTGAGTAAAGAGTGAGTAATGTTGCTATTAATATAGTTACTTTACCTATATTTAAAAATAACACATTTCCTGTATGCGCTCCTAATAAAAGGATTACTACCGCTATCATTTGTGAAATAGTTTTTAGTTTCCCACCCGAACTTGCCGCTATAACTTTTCCATCTGCTGCTGCAATAGCTCTTAGTATACTAACTGTAAGTTCTCTAGCAACAATTATAATAACCATCCAAGCAGCTACTAAATCATATTCTATCATTGTAGTAAGCGCTGATATAACAAGCAATTTATCTGCAAGAGGATCCATAAATTTCCCAAAATCCGTTACTAAATTGTATTTTCTAGCTATATGTCCATCCATAGCATCCGTTACTGATGCTACTATAAATATCAGACATGCTATTAAAAATTTACTAGGTAAATTTAGCATCATTACGATTATAAAAACTGGTATTAAAAATATCCTAAATAAAGTTAATTTATTAGGTAAGTTCATTAACTACATCTCCCATCAAATCATACTCTAAGGCATTATTTATTTTTACTTTTACAAAATCTCCTATTTTAAGCTGATTTTCAGATTTAACATAAACTATGCTGTCTATTTCTTCTGCATCTCCTTGAGTTCTTCCTATATAAACCTTATCTTCAATTTGTTCTTCAATTAAAACTTCATATTTATTATTAATCTTTTGTGCATTTAATTCTTGAGATATTTCTTGTTGTACTAACATAAGTTGATCTCTTCTACTTAATTTAACATCTTCTTCTAAATGATTTGGAAGTTTATCTGCTGGAGTATCTTCTTCTCTAGAGTATGCAAAAGCCCCTAGTCTATCAAACTTCATATCTTTTGCAAACTCTACTAATTCATTGAAATCTTCATCAGTTTCTCCAGGGAACCCAACTATTATAGTTGTTCTTAAAGTAGCATTAGGTATATGCTTTCTTATCATTTCAACTTTTGATTTAATATCTTCTTTAGTTGTGTGTCTATTCATTAGTTTTAAAACTTTATTACTTGCATGTTGTATAGGCATATCAAAATAATTACATATATTATCGTACTTTTTAATTACTTTTACAAGTTCTTCAGTTATTGATTCTGGGTATGAGTACATTATTCTTATCCACTTAATACCTTCTATTTGCGCAAGTTCTTCTAACAACTGAGGAAGTTTAACTTCTCCATATAAATCTAATCCATATTTAGTAGTATCTTGAGCTATAACTACAAGCTCTTTTACTCCCTTAGAAGCTAAATCTTTAGCCTCCCTTATAATATCTTCCATCTTTCTACTTCTGTATTTACCTCTTAATTTAGGTATTATACAGTAAGTACAATGATTGTCACATCCTTCTCCTATTTTTAGGTATGCCATGTATTCTGGAGTTGTAACATATCTTGGTAGACTTTCATCGTATGCAAATTCTATGTTGTTTAAACTTACTATATTATTTTCTTTTTCAAGATTTGCTATTATTTCGTCTATTTGTTGATAACTTCCTGTTCCAACTATAGCATCTATTTCCGGAATTTCTGATTGCAATTCCTTAGCATATCTTTGAGCAAGACATCCAGTAACTATAAGTAACTTTAAGTTTCCACTTTCTTTTAATTGAGCTAATTCTAGTATAGTATCTATTGATTCTTGTTTTGCTGATTCTATAAATCCACAAGTGTTTACTAAAATTATGTCAGCTTCCTCAAAATCTCCTACTAGTTTATACCCTTTTCTATTCAAAATTCCCATCATTATTTCTGCATCTACTAAGTTTTTAGAACATCCTAATGACTCTAATGCTATTTTTAACATTTAATTTGCTCCTCCCTTTGCTGCCGTATGAAAATCTATTAACTCTAAAAGCGAGTCTTCCATGTTATCACAATTAAGAACTTTGTTGTACTCATATTTTTCAACAGAGTGCCCATACAATGCATCATAATAATCTACTAAATAATGTTCTACAAGCTGTTCATATTTACCTTCATTAAATAATTGAATATAATAATCAACTTTTTGATTTCCTAATCTTTTTCTAAACTTATTCATACATTGTATTAAAGCTTCAAAATTCTTATTTTCTGTATAAATGTAATCTCTACATAATCTATTAACTCTAGATTTAACGCTACACTCTAATAATATGTGGTATCCATCTCTTATTATACCTTCATATATTTCATGTGGCACATTTACATGCCCTACTCTTTTACTTTCACTTTCTATAAATATATAATTACTTTTTGAAAAATATAGTTTTTCAAAAAGGTTGGTCTCAAAACTCTTTTGTGTTGGAGGCTTTTCATTAAACATTATAAACCCAAATGTAGATCCACTATTTTTAGCTATACCTTCTAAGTCTATAATATCTATACCTTTTTCCTCTAACATAAGAAGCATATCTGTTTTTCCAACACCAGTTAATCCATGAAGTACTATAAATTCTTTAGTATCCATAGCGCTTTTAAAGTAGTCTAATACAAAGTTTCTATAGGATTTATATCCACCTTGTAATTGATATACATTTACTCCTAATGTAGAAATCATGTTAACTAAACTTCCACTTCTCATGCCACCTCTTGCACAGTATATAACTATATTTTCATATTCATTAGATAAATTTAAAACCTCCATGTACATGTGTTTTAGTTTATCTTTTACATAATCAAATCCCTTTTGTACTGCCTCTTGCTTTCCTTGCATCTTATATATAGTTCCTATATCTTTATGCTCATCATTGCTAAATAATGGCATATGAAAAGCATCTAATATATGGTCCTCTTCAAATTCCACTTCCGTTCTCACATCTATAAATATGGTATTTGGTAGGTGTAATGCACTTTTTATATCTATTGTCTTCAAATTTATTCACCCTCTAAATTATCTAAATCTTGTTTGCTAACTAGAACTTTTCTAGGTTTACTTCCTTCACTTTGCCCAACTATAGATCTTTCTTCCATAGAATCTATAAGTCTTGCAGCTCTATTAAATCCAATTTTAAACTTTCTTTGAAGCATAGAAGCAGAAGCTTGCCCACTTTCAACTACAAATTCTATAGCTTCACCTAAAAGTTCATCAACATCACTTGTTTGCTCTTTAGATATTTTAGTTATGCTATCTACTATGCACTCTTCATAATTAATTTCTTCATTAACTTGACTTTTTACGTAATCTACTACTCTTTCAGATTCTGATTCTGATATAAATGCACCTTGTAATCTAACTGGTTTAGCTGCTCCTAAAGGATAAAATAGCATATCTCCTTTTCCTAGAAGTTTTTCAGCTCCACCCATATCAAGTATAGTTCTTGAATCTGTTTGAGATGAAACAGCAAATGCAATTCTAGATGGAATGTTAGCTTTTATAACTCCAGTTATAACATCTACTGATGGTCGTTGTGTTGCAACTATTAAGTGCATACCCGCAGCTCTTGCCATCTGTGCTAATCTACATATATAATCTTCAACATCGCTAGCGCTAACCATCATAAGGTCTGCAAGCTCATCTATTATTATTACTATCTTTGGAAGTTTTTCTTCACTTTTTTCATTGTAACTTGTTATATCTTTTACACTAGCTTCTGCAAATAACTTATATCTTCTATTCATTTCAGTGACTGCCCAGTTAAGTGCATTAGCAGCTTTTTTAGGATCAGTTACAACAGGTATTAATAAGTGTGGTATTCCATTGTAATTTGCAAGTTCAACAACTTTAGGGTCTATAAGTAAAAACTTAACTTCATCTGGGTTAGCCTTATATAATATACTATTTATTAAAGTATTTACACATACACTCTTACCAGAACCAGTAGAACCTGCTATAAGTAAGTGTGGCATTTTACCAATATCAGCTATTATAGGTTTACCCGCTATATCTTTACCAAGTCCCATGGCTAATGGTGATTTAAACTTATTAAATTCTTCACTTTCAAGAACTTCTCTTAAAGTTACTATCTGACCTTCCTCATTTGGAACCTCTATTCCAATTGCACTTTTGCCTGGTATAGGAGCTTCTATTCTTATACTTTTTGCAGCTAAGCTAAGAGCTATATCATCAGTTAAGTTAACAATTTTACTTACTTTCACCCCAGGACTTGGTTGAATTTCATATCTAGTTATAGTAGGTCCAACAGTGACTTGATTTACCTTTGCTTCAACTCCAAAATCAGATAAAGTTTTTTCCAGTAAAGAAGCATTTTTAAGAACTTTTTTCTTGCTCTTATCATCAGGTTTTGAATCTATTTTATTCAATATTTCAATACTAGGCTTTGTGTAATTTTCATATTTTGATTCTGATTGAATTCCAATAGGCTGAGTAGTTTCTAAGCTACTTTCTTTTATACTTGAAGCCTCTGTTTTTTGCTTAGGTTTAGCTTTTTGTAGTTCTTTTAATACTTCTAATTCCGGCATACTTTGAGTACCCTCTAATATTTCTAAGTAATCATCCTCAGCTTTATTAAATCCTACTATCTTTATTGTTTTATCATTCTCGTATTCATCCATACTATTTTCATTATTTTTAGGTTTATTTGATTTATTGTGTTTATTTTTTAAATCAGTCTTTGTAACCATAGTATTTTCATCAACTTCTTCAGTTACCATGTTCATCATAGCATTTTTTAAATTTTTAGCTTTGTCTTTAAAAGAAAGATTTTTATCTTTACTGTTTTTAGTCTTTGCTTTTATAGTATCAATTAAGTCTTTTAAAGATATATTAAAAGTAAATAGGCATGTTATTAATAATGCAAATATACTAATTAACCATGCTCCTGTTACTCCAAGAATCTTTGTAACGTAATATGTGATAAATGTAGCTATAAGCCCACATCCTTCACCTTCTACAGCAGCTTTACTTACTTCTTTAAATACGTATGAATTAGTAGGACTGTCTATAGGTAAGTTTTTCGCATTTAAAAGCCCATAGAATATAAATATAAAAAATACACCTAAATAATATACTTTAGTATTTTTAATTCTGTATATATATTCATTCTTCTCGAAAAACCCTAAGATTCCCCTAATAATGATTATAAATGGAATAGCTATTGCTAACCCTCCAAACAATCCTTTAAATATATTCTGAATAACTGTGCCTAGTAACCCCATAGAATTAGAGTTTAAACTATATAATAAAAATATACCAATGAATATAGTTATAAGGTTGTTGTATTCAGCCGTAAAACTTGATTCTATCTTTTTTTTCTTTTTAGATTTTTTCTTAGCCATCAATCTCACCTCTTAAAAATAAATTTATACATGAATTAATAAATTCCAAAATCATAGCAAAAAGTGCTAATGTATTTAAACACTAACACTTTTATATCTTTTAATTATATCATATTTTATGTTATTTAAACAAATTTTATTTAATTACATTGTTGTTACTATCATTATTACTTTCGTTCATTAATGCTCTTAATTTAGACATTGCCTCTTTTAAACCACCCACTTCATCAATAAGTCCGCAATCAACAGCTTCTTCCCCTATTAATACACTTCCTACATCACTTACTAATTCTTCTTTTGAATACATGAGTTTTTCTAGTTCTTCTTTTTCTATATTTGAAGTTCTTATTATAAATTTAGTTATACGTTCTTGCATCTTTTTAAAATATTCAAATGTTTCATTTACGCCTATAACCAATCCATTAGTTCTTATAGGGTGAACTATCATAGTCGCTGTTGGTGCTATAAACGAATAATCTCCTGCTGTAGCAAGCGGTACTCCTATACTATGACTTCCTCCTAAAACAAGTGTTACTACCTTTTTAGATACACTGTTTATAAGCTCTGCCATTGCAAGCCCTGCTTCAACATCCCCTCCCACAGTATTTAAAATTATTAAAACACCTTTTATATCTTCATTTTCTTCTATTTCAAATAACATAGGTATTATATGTTCATATTTTGTAGATTTTTTTTGAGGATTGCCTGCAAAATGTCCTTCAATTTCACCTATTATAGTTATGCATTGTATATCTTTCATATTTTGGTTGGGCATGTTAGGTACACCCATTTGTTTAATATTTTGTATATCTTCACTTTCGTCTCTATTATCATCTTCTTCTAGTATATTGTCTTCTTCTGATTTTATCTGAAGTTTTCTATCTTTTTTATCGTTACAAAAGTTCATATGTAGCCTCCTTTTAAGACTTATTTTTATCTACTTTTCTTTTGGATGTTTGCTTATAGGTCTTGATGTGTTTTGAGCTACCGATCCACTTTTTTTAGGTCTAGAATTAGGTGGTAGATTTAACTCCTCTGCAAATTCTAATTTTAAATTTGGTTGTTTATTTTTTGCTTTTTTATTAGACATAAAAAATCCTCCTTCAATGTTTAACTTTAAATATAAGTTAACCAAAAAAGGAGGATTTTATTAATTTAATTTAAATTCATCATGTATAGCATGAACGGCTATCTTCATATCTTTTTCTTCAACTAAACAAGATATCGTCATGTTAGAATCTGATGTTTGTAATAAGTTAATTTTAGACTTAGATAAAGCTCTTACTATTTTTGCCATAACTCCTGGTATCCCTGTCATTTTTGAACCTATAAGAGTTACCTTTGCACAATTTTCTTTAACTGTATAATCTAAACCATGATTATTAAGTATATTTTTTAATATATTTAACCTTTCATAATCTATTACGAAAGTTTTTTCTTCAACAAAGAAATTAATCATATCCAAACTAATTTCATTTGCTTCAATTTCATTCATTATATCTGTAAATATATCTTCTTTTGACTTAACTTTTATTTGAGTAATCCCACTTTTATGAGCTACTGCTACTGCAGTCATACTTTGTAAAGACTTCATTTCTTTGTTAACTTCAAACTTAGGACTCATTCCACTTATTTTAGTTCCTGGATGAGATGGATTTAAAGTATTTTTTATATTTAAAGTTATAGATCCACTTTTTGCAATTTCAACAGCTCTTGGGTGAATTACCTTTGCACCTTTATCTGCCATTTGAAAAACTTCTTCATAGTTTATATAATCTAAAACCTTTGCTTCAGGTTCCACTCTAGGATCTGCTGTCATTATACCATTAACATCTGTATAAATCTCAACAGTTTCACATTCTAAAGCTTTTCCTATAGCAACTGCAGATGTATCGCTTCCACCTCTTCCAAGAGTTGTTATTTCTCCACTTTCTGTAGTACCTTGGAATCCTGCTACGATAACTACTTTACCTGAATCTAATTCTTTATATATTCTTTCAGGCTTTATATCTAATATTCTTGAATCTGAGAATTTTCCATCAGTATATATCCCAGCTTGGCTACCTGTTAAAAAAACTGCATCTATTCCATTCCCTTTTAACATGTTAGTAAGTATAGTTCCTGATATTATTTCTCCACAAGACATTATTAAATCTAGTTCTCTCTTAGATGAATTTTCATTTATTCCTTTACAAAGATTTATTAATGTATCCGTTGCATATGGAGCTCCTTTTCTTCCCATTGCAGAAACTACCACAACTAAATCCAATCCTTTTTCTTTATAGTTTTTTATTATATTGCAAACTTGTTGCATTTTTTCATAAGATTCCACAGATGTCCCACCAAATTTTTGAACTACTATCGTCATATTATCCTCCTAGTACATGCCCTCGTATTCTATTATAATCATGTCATTACCAATTTTTTTTACATTTCTCCACGGTACTTCTAGTACCGATTTATCTTTCCTAAATCCAAAAAAGCCTCGTTCTCTAGGAATCAATAAAGCTAGTATCTTTCCTGTAGTGTCTTCAATTATAAGGTCGCACTCTCCAACAACTCCTAATCTTTCTCCTGTAACTAAGTTTACAATCTCCTTACCTGCTACTTCAGATAAATTCATAAGTATCCCCCCATATAAACTAATATATATCCAATATAGATAACCTCTTGATTATATGTCTAGCTAATTAGTCTAAAGTTATATCTTCTACATCCCTTCCTACGATACATACTCCGATATTTTCTACATTAAATACCTTGTCTATAATTAAGTCTATTCTATCTTTGTCAATATTATTTATACTTTCTATAATATCGTTAGGATTTTTTACTTTTTTTGTTAGTATCATTGCTTTACCAATTGACATCATTCTACTACTAGTACTTTCTAAATCAAGAATATAACTGCCTTTTAATTGTTCTTTACTTGCTTTTATCTCTTCATCTGTAATATGATTCTTTCTTAGGTTCTCAATTTCTTCTAATACTAAATTATATACTTTTTTTAGATTTTCGTTACTCATACTAGCATAAATTCCTAGTTCTCCACTTTTTCTATAAAGACTAGGCGCAGAATATATAGAATATACTAAACCTTTATTTTCTCTTATATTTTGAAATAATCTTGAGCTTATACTCCCTCCAAAAATGTTGTTTACTATAGACAATGCATATGTATCTTCTCTACATTCTAGAGGTATAGCTTTTAAGCTAATAGCTAAGTTGACTTGCTCTGTATCTTTGTTTCTAGCTATAAAACACGGATGAAATTCAGGTTCTGTTATTGATACATCTACATTTCCTTTTGGTAAGTCTTTAAACTTTGATTCTATAAGTTCTACTATTTCTTCAAATTTAAAGTTTCCACTTACAGATATTACAGAGTTACTGCCTACGTAATACTTTTCAAAATAATTCTTTATAGTATCTATATCAATATTGTATAAAGACTCTTCACTTCCAATTATATTCATTCCTAAAGCATCAGTTTTATATATTCCTTCCATAAGAAGATCGTATACTAAGTCTTCTGGAGAATCTTCATACATTTTTAGTTCCTCTATTATAACCTGCCTTTCTTTATCTATATCTTTTTCATTAAATAAAGGGTTTAAGAACATATCACTTAATATATCTATTCCAATATTTATGTGCTCATCTAATAATTTAACATAATAACACGTACATTCTTTACTAGTAAAAGCATTTATTTGTCCACCTAAATTATCTACAGTGCTAGCAATTTCCTTAGAAGTTCTATTTTTAGTTCCTTTAAACAACATATGTTCTATAAAATGAGATATACCACTTAACTCTTCATTTTCTATTCTTGATCCTGCATTTACCCAAACACCTAATGTTATAGATTTTAGATATGGTATTTCTTCCCCTATTATTGTAAGTCCATTACTCAATTTGTGCGTTTTGTACATACTCATCCTCCAATTTTATTTATGCATTAAAGTATTTATGATAATCATATAAGTTTTTATCTTAATCAATGTCTTTTAAATTATAAGTTAGTGAAGTCAATTATTCAATATCAAAATAATTTTATAAATTAAATACGTCACTAAGTTTGCCTGGCTTTAAGTTTTTTTCTTCTATGATTTTTATTATATCATCAATACCTTCTGCACTTGCATATGTAGGATGCATAAGTATTATGCTAGAATCTTTCATATCTTTAGACTTAACTCTTTTTATAATTACTTCAGGTTCTTGTCTATTTTTCCAGTCTATTGTATCTATATCCCATTTATAAGGTATGTATCCTAAATCATTACATGCTTTTACTGTATCTTTATTAAATGAACCTCCTGGAGCTTGAAAAAACTTAGTTTTTGTTTTTGTTATATTTTCAATTATTTCTTTTGATGTTTTTATTTGCTCGTAATTTTTATCATAGTCTAATGTTCCATAGTCTAGATGTTTATATCCATGATTTGCTATTTCATGTCCCTTCTTTTGAATTTCTAATAAAAGTTCAGGATTTTCTTCTGCCCATCTTCCTGTTACAGCAAAAGTTATTTTAGCTTTTTTTTCATCTAATACATTTAAAATTTTTTCTAGATATTCAGTTTCCCATCCAAGGTCTACGTTGCAACTTATTGCAACGTATCCACTCTTTTCTTTCGTTCCATTGTAATATGGTTCACTAGCTCTGTAAAACATATTAAATGTAGGCTTAGCTTTATCCTTTGTCATAAATACAACGCCTATGATTGCTAATATTGTAACTAAAGCTATCATGAATATTTTTCTAAGCTTTTTTTTGTTAAGTACCATCATTATCATAAAAATTCCTCCTAATATGTACAATTTATTTCTTCATTAAATTGTATTAGGACAGTTTATCTTTTATGCATTTTATTATATATTATATATTTACACATCCCTATAACTTAAATTGCTTTTATTATTGCAAAAAATGCTTATTGTGGTGGCGCTCGTTTAAAAGCTATATGTTTCCTTCACACGACAAGCTTTGCTTGTAAGTGTTTCGTCAACAAATAACTTTTAAACTTCGCTAGTTTTGAGAAAAAAACAAAAGAGATCCCTTAAAATTAAGGGATCTCTTTTTTACAATTATAGCTATCTACTTGATCAAACTATAATTTATTTTTCTTTATTTTCTTTTACTTCTTTAACTTCTTTTTTCTCAGGTTTTGGTAAAAGTACTTTTCTAGATAAATTAACTCTACCTTTTTCATCTATTTCAGTTACTTTAACTTTTACTTCTTCACCTATGTTTAAAACATCCTCAACTTTGTTAACTCTTTCATGAGCTATGTGAGATACATGAAGTAATCCTTCTTTTCCTGGAAGTATTTCAACAAATGCACCAAAATTCATTATTCTTGTTACTTTACCAGTATAAGTTTCACCTACTTCAGCTTCAGCAACTATATCATTTATAATTTGTTGAGCTTTAGCTATCATTTCAGCTTCTATACCACTTATAAATACTTCTCCTGTTTGTTCTATATCTATTTTAACTCCAGTTTCATCGATAATTTTAGTTATTATTTTACCACCTGGTCCAATAACATCTCTTATTTTATCTGGATTTATATTCATTGTTACTATTTTAGGAGCATATTTAGAAAGCTCTGGTTTAGGTTTTGATATAGTTTTTCTCATTTCATTTAGTATGTGTATTCTACCTACTTTAGCTTGCTTTAAAGCAGTTCTTAAAACTTCTTCATCTATACCAGCTATTTTTATATCCATTTGTATAGCAGTTATACCCTGCTCAGTACCTGCAACCTTAAAGTCCATATCTCCTAAATGATCTTCCATCCCTTGTATATCTGAAAGTACAGCAACCTTATCATCATGCTTTATAAGCCCCATAGCAATTCCTGCTACCATATCTTTTAATGGAACCCCTGCATCTAAAAGAGATAATGTTGATCCACATACACTACCTTGAGATGTTGATCCGTTAGAACTTAAAACTTCAGAAACAACTCTTATTGCATATGGGAAATCTTCTTTTGAAGGTAGCACAGGAATTAATGCTCTTTCTGCAAGTGCACCATGTCCTATTTCTCTTCTACCTGGACCTCTTGAAGGTCTAGATTCTCCAACACTATATGCTGGGAAGTTGTAGTGATGCATATATCTTTTGCTTTCTTCTTCATCAAGTCCATCAAGTATTTGAACATCTCCTAAAGCTCCTAGTGTTGCTATAGACATTACTTGAGTTTGACCTCTTGTAAATAGTCCAGATCCATGCGTTCTTGGTATAAACCCATTATCACACCATATAGGTCTTATTTCATCTGGCTTTCTATTATCTGGTCTTACATTTTCATGTACTATAAGCTTTCTAACTTGTTCTTTTATTATAGCATGTAGTGTCTCTTCTATATCTTGTCCAAACTCTTCTGCTATATCTTCAAAATTATCAAAAGTTTCTTCTTTAACTGCATCCATTTTTTCCATTCTTTCAAGTTTTTCTACAGTTTTTACAGCTTCTCTCATTTTGTCTGTAGCAAAGTCACGAACATCTTTTTCTACATCTGCATTTATTTCAAAAAGAGTAACTTCAATTTTTTCTTTTCCAACTTCAGCAACTATAGTTTCTATAAACTCAACAACTTTTTTGATTTCTTCATGCGCAAATAATATAGCTTCTAACATTAATTCATCTGGTATTTCCTCTGCACCTGCTTCAACCATCATTATAGCATCTTTCGTTCCTGATACTACAAGGTGTAGCGAACTTTTTTCTCTTTGCTCAGCAGTTGGATTTATAACAAATGCACCATCTACTAATCCTACTAATACAGATCCTGTAGGTCCATTAAATGGTATGTCAGATATAGATAATGCTATAGATGAACCTATCATTGCTACTATATCAGGTGTACAATCTTGATCAACTGATAAAACTGTTGCTACTACTTGTACATCATTTCTAAATCCTTTCGGGAATAAAGGTCTTATAGGTCTATCTATAAGTCTTGATGTAAGTATAGCTTTTTCTGAAGGTTTTCCTTCTCTTTTTAAGAATCCTCCAGGTATTTTTCCTACTGAATATAATTTTTCTTCATAATCAACACTTAAAGGGAAGAAATCTATTCCATCTCTTGGTTGCGCTGACTTTGAAGTATTAACCATAACCATAGTCTCACCATATTGAAGTATGGCACTTCCACTAGCTAGTTCGGCAATTTTTCCTATTTCAACAGAAAGCTCTCTTCCTGCAAAATCCATTTTAAAAACTTTATGTTCAAACATTAATGCTTGTACCTCCTCTTTATTAAAAACCGCGTTTAGTATCCTATGTACTATCTTATCAAAAATACTATAATTTAACAACATAAAAGTAAATTACTAGCTTTCATCAATATAATTTAGAGATACAAAACGTAAATTAGCAAATATTTATTTTTATATATTATTTGCTTATTATGCAAAATTTAATACATTTAATTTGAACAACTAATAGCTATTATATCTGGACCTGTATGTGAACAAATACAAGCTCCACCTCTAGTAAAATATAATTTTTTAACTTTCAAGCTTTCTTCAACTTCTTTTTGTAATATTTCAAAGTCACCTACATTAGCTCCGCATCCAATCATTATATTTTTATCTTCAAAATTATCATATTGAGATTTTAATAAGTCTATCAATGTATGTACTACATGCTTTTTCCCTCTTACTTTGGTAACTAAAGATATATTCCCATCTTTCATTGAAAATACAGGTTTTAAACTTAGCATATTGCCTATGGCAGCTGTAGTCACAGATACCCTTCCACTTCTTTTTAGATACTCTAAGCTATCTGGAACAAAAAATAAGTTTACACTATCTCTTAAAGCTTCTAGTTGAGCTATTATACTTTTAGCATCCGTATTCTTTTCTATAAGCTCACAAGCTTTTATAACAAATTGCCCACTTCCTAGGGATAAATTCAATGTATCAAATACATGTATATCTCCTTCTGTGTCATTTTTAGCCATCATAGCACTTTGATATGTTCCAGAAGATTTAGATGATCCATTTATACAAATTATTGAGTAGTCATCCTTATATTTATCGAAAACTTCTTTAAATTGCATATATGTTGCCTGAGACGTCTTGGGTACAGTATGTATCTTTTTCATATTTTTATAAAATTCTTCATTTGTCATGTCTGTACCATCTTTATATTCTTTGTCTTCTATAATTATAGTTAATGGAATTATTTCTATTTCATGTTTTTGAGCTAAATCCATAGGAATATCACATAAACTATCGCATATTAATTTTATTTTCATAGTAAATCCCCTCCTAAAAGAAAAATTTCTATATAAATTATACTATTCCTTTATATATTTTAATTTAATTTTATACAATTTGTAATTTTTTTGCATCTGTGTAAAACTTATACTTATTAAAGTACCTAAACAAAAAAAGAAGGCTTAAACCTTCTTTCTTTATCTAAAAAATATAATTATTTTCTTAATCCTAACTTAGCTATTAAAGCTCTGTATCCTTCTAGATCTCTCTCTTTTAAGTAAGCTAATAAGTTTCTTCTCTTACCAACCATCTTTAAAAGACCTCTTCTTGAGTGATGATCTTTTTTATGAGTTTTTAAGTGATCGTTTAACTCGTTTATTCTAGCTGTTAATAATGCTATTTGTACTTCTGGAGAACCAGTATCTCCTTCAGCTCTTCCGAATTCTTTTATTATTTCAGTTTTGTTCATTTGTTAATACCTCCATTTTTTATTAAATCCCCGATTACTAAGCATTGATTGGAGTATTCAAATGCTGAGTAGCGGTTCACGAACTTTATTTTACCATAAAGCATAACTACTTGTAAACATACTTTTTGCATACAAAATTTACGTCTTTTCTCAATTGCGATTTTAATTCATCTATAGAATTGAATTTTTTTTCATATCGTATTCTATCTAAAAATTCAACTTTGATTATTTCACCATATATATCTTTATCAAAATCAATTATATTGGTTTCTATAGATAATGATTTTCCATTTACTGTAGGATTGTATCCTATGTTTGTAGCCCCATAGTAAACTTCATTTTTAACATATACCCTTACTGCGTATATTCCATTTTTAGGTATAATAAGCTTATCATCTACCTTAAGATTGGCGGTTGGAAATCCCATTGTTCTACCAAATTTTTTAGCATGTATAACTTCTCCTTCTATAGAGTAGTTTCTGCCCAAAAACTCCTTAATTTCGCTAACATTACCTTCATCTATAAGCTTTCTAATATAGCTACTACTAACTCTTGTACCTTTTATTTTTATAGGCTCAATTATCTTTACATTCATAGCATAGTTTTTACCCAAAGTTTTAAGCAAGCTAGCATTTCCTTCTTTGTTTCTAGCAAATGTAAAATCATGCCCTACTATAACCTTTTTGCACTTTAGTTTTCCATGCAAAATTTCTTTTACAAAATCCTTTGGAGATATTTTAGTCATATACTCATCAAATGGAATCATAAAAACTATATCTACACCTAATTCTTTAAATATTTTTATTTTTTCTTCATTTACAATTATATTTTTTATAGAATTTGCTCTAAAATACCTCATAGGATGGTTTTCAAACGTAAACACTACACTTTTATAGTTATTTAACTTCGCTTCTTTTACAGCTTCTTCTATAAGCTTTGTATGGCCTTTATGAATACCATCAAAATTCCCAATAGTTACAACCGTATTTTCAATATTCAGTACTTCATCTAATGATTTTATAATAGTCATAATAAATTCCCCACTACTTATATTCTATACAAATAGTTTATCACTTTTTAAGCATAATGTCCCATCAACTTTTAAGAATTTACCTACTCCTAAAAACTTACCTTCACTATATACTCGTACAAATTCATCCGTTTCTTTAAAATCACCTTTTAAAAATCCTTTTTTATACACTATAGCTCCATTTACATAAGATTTAACTGCAAGCGGATTTATATGTATACTATTAAAGTTTGATAAAACATAATCTATATCATATAAGTGTTCATCTAGATTACCTTCTTTGTAAAACACTTCTAATTGTTCTAATGTTATTGCATTGTTTATGTTGAATTTTCCTGATGATGTTCTAAGTAAAAATGACATATGCCCTCCACATCCTAACTCTTTACCTATATCGTAACATATACTTCTTACATAAGTTCCTTTAGAACATTTAACATAAAACATCACTTTATTATTCTTAAATGATAGGATATTAAGCTCTTTTATATTAACATCTCTATATTTAAGTGTAATTTCTTCAGCTCTTCCAGCTCTAACTAAATCACACATTCTTTTTCCATTTACTTTTAAAGCTGAGTACATAGGTGGAAGTTGCTTTATTTCCCCTCTTTGAGTATTAAATGCTTTTTCAACTTTATCTATATCTATATTCTTAACTTCAAATCTTTCTATTATCTCACCTGATGAGTCATAGGTATCTGTATTTATCCCTAAAGTCAGTTCACAAATATATGACTTATCCTTATTAAGAATAAGTTCGCTAACCTTTGTAGCTTTTCCTATACATATAGGTAGTACCCCTGATGCATCTGGATCAAGGGTACCTGTGTGACCAACTTTTTTTATATTTAATATCTTCCTAACTCTACTTACAACATCGTGAGAAGTCATTCCTGTAGGTTTTAAAATATTTACTATTTTGTTCATATCAATCATCCTTAAATGTGTTTTAATACTTCGTCAATCACCATTTTTTTTGCATTTTCTATACTGTCTTTTATAGTACATCCTGAGGCTCTAATATGGCCTCCACCTCCAAATGTCTGTGCAATAGAGCTTACATCTACATAGTTTTTAGATCTAAAGCTCACTTTAATCTCATTCTCTGATTTTTCCTTAAATAAAAGTCCAACCTCAACTCCATCTATATCTCTAGTATACGATGTAACCCCGTCTGCATCATTAAATGAAATACCATTTCTATTTAGCATATCTATAGTTAACATCATACTAGCAATTTTTCCATCCACTATATCTAAAGTATCTAATGTTTCTCCTAGTAACTTGTAGTAGTTGTATGGATTACTTTGGAATATCTTTTGAATTATAAGATCTTTTTTAGCTCCTACATTAACTAAATCATAAGCCATAAGATAACTACTCGGATTCGTATTTGAATAAGAGAAATTACCTGTATCGGTTAAAAGTCCTGTATATAGGTATGTAGCTATATCTTCATCTATTAATTGAATATCCATAGTTTTAGAATATTCTTTAAGTAAATTATAAACTAATTCACACGTAGATGATTCATTTGGATTTATATAGTTTAAATCGCCGAAATTATCATTACTTGCGTGATGATCTATACAAATTAATTTTTCAACAGATGTTTTTATTTTATTACTTACGCAAATTCTATTAAAATCTCCACAATCAAGAGATATTAAAGTGTAGTCACTTAAGTTCACATCTATCTCTTCTGATTTTAGTATATGTACATTTTCAACTAAAAATCCTAAATTAACTGGTATAGTATCATCTAGTACATATAATACATTTTTACCTAACTTTTTTAAAGCATTGTACATAGACAACGTAGATCCTATATTATCCCCATCTGGGCTACAATGAGAGGTAACAATAAAATTGTTACCCTCTTGTATAGCATTTATAATATTTTTTACATTTATTTTCATTAATTATTCTCCTTGAGAATCATCTGAAAAATCTTTTTTAGTTTTTTGATTATCTTCATTAACTTTCTTTATAAGATTTTCCATATACATTCCTTTTTCAATAGAATCATCAAGTTTAAAGATAATTTCTGGAGTATGTCTAAGTTTTACATTTTTCCCTACTTCTTTTCTTATATATCCACAAGCACTTTTTAGACCTGCCATGCTTGATTCTTTATTTCCACCTAATATACTTACATAAACATAAGCATAACTTAAATCACTAGTTACCTCAACATCGGTAACACTTATAAGAGAATTTATTCTATAGTCTTTTATTCCACTTATAAGCATTGTACTTACAACTTTTCTTATTTCTTCGCCTATTCTTTGCGTTCTGCTATATGATGCCATAATATCGACCTCTTTTATTTACTATTTTAGTTTTCTTTCTACTTCTTTAGTTATATAAGCTTCTACTATGTCGCCTTCTTTTATATCATTGAAGTTAGTAAATGTTATACCACACTCATATCCATGATTTACTTCTTTTGCATCATCTTTAAATCTCTTTAATGCTGCTATTTCACCTTCATGGATTATTATTCCATCTCTAACAATTCTTACTTTACCATTTCTAAATATCTTACCGCTTAATACATAACTTCCTGCTACTGTACCAACTCCAGATATTTTAAATGTATTTCTTACTTCTGCTTTACCTGTTTCTTCATCTATATACTCAGGATCTAACATACCTGTCATAGCAGCTTGTACATCTTCTATAGCCTTGTATATTATTGTGTACGTTCTTATGTCTACTTCTTCTTTTTTAGCCATTACTTCAGCTGTAGCTACTGGTCTTACGCTAAACCCTATTATTATAGCATTAGATGCTCTAGCTAGCATAACATCAGACTCAGTTACCGCTCCAACACCACAGTGTATAACTCTAACAGCAACTTCTTCTGTAGATAATTTTTCTAAAGATTGCTTTACAGCTTGAACAGATCCTTGAACGTCAGCTTTAACAACAACATTTAACTCTTTAACTTCAGCATCTGACATTTGGCTAAAGAAGTCGTCAAGACTTATTCTTTGGTTAGATTTTAACATTTCTTCTCTTGCTATATGTTGTCTCTTTTCAGCTACGATTCTTGCTATTTTTTCAGTAGCAACTGCAACAAATTGATCTCCACCTTGTGGAACTTCTGATAAACCTAATATTTCAACTGCAGTAGATGGTCCAGCAACCCTAACTCTTCTACCTTTGTCATTTATCATCGCTCTAACTTTACCACTAGCAGTACCTGCAACTATAGGATCTCCAACTTTTAAAGTTCCCCCTTGAACAAGTACAGTTGCAACCGGTCCTCTTCCTTTGTCAAGTTGAGCTTCTATAACTGTCCCTACAGCTCTTTTATCTGGATTAGCTTTTAATTCTTCCATCTCTGCAACTAATAATATCATTTCAAGTAATGTATCTATATTAGTGTTTTGTCTCGCTGATACAGGAACTGATATAACATCTCCACCCCAGTCTTCAACTAATAATCCTTGATCTGCTAATTCTTGTTTAACTCTATCTAGATTAGCATCTGGTTTATCTATTTTGTTTATAGCAACTATTATTGGTACTTCTGCTGCTTTAGCATGGTTTATAGCTTCTATTGTTTGAGGCATTATACCATCATCTGCAGCAACAACTAATATAGCCATATCTGTTACTTGCGCTCCTCTAGCTCTCATAGATGTGAAAGCTTCATGTCCTGGTGTATCTAAGAATACTATTTTTTCTCCATTTATAGTAACTTCAGATGCTCCTATATGTTGAGTTATTCCACCAGCTTCTTTGTTTGTTACACTTGTTGATCTTATAGCATCTAATAACGATGTTTTACCGTGGTCAACATGTCCCATAACTGTAACTATAGGAGATCTTTTTACTAAATCTTCTTCTCTATCTTCTTCTATTTCCATTAATGCATCTATTTCTGCAGCTTCTTGTTCTGATGTATCTTTTTCTACTAATTCAAATCCATAATCTTTAGCTACTAAAGAAGCTATTTCAAAATTTAACTCTTGGTTTATTGTTGCCATAGTTCCCATTTTCATAAGCTTCATTATTATTTCTGTAGCTGGTTTTTCTAAACTATTAGCTAATTCTTGAACATTTAATTTACCTTCAACTGATAATGTTGGAAGTCCACTTCCTCCAGCTTCTTCATTTAATAATTCTATAGCCATTTCTGTGTCTTCTTCACTTAATTCATCATTTTTATCGCTTACGTTTATATCTAATTCTCCTAGTTTAACTATAAGTTCTTCACTAGTAATTCCTAAATTTTCTGCTAATTGGTATACTCTTGTTGACACAAGACCACCCCCTATTATATTTTTGTATTTTCAATAAATTCTAAAACCTTATTTGCAAAACTTGCATCCTTAATTCCAACAACTGCTCTAGGTGCTTTTCCAATAGATAATCCTAATTGCAGCTTAGTTGAATATGTAACACAGTTTATATTTCTAAAAGATGTTTTATCTTTAAACAACTTTTTTGTGTTATTCGAGGCATCATCTGCCACTATAACTAATTTTACCCTATTCTTTTTAATATCAAGCATAGTTGAATCATCACCTGATACTAGTTTACCTGCACGCTGAGCGAGACCTAGAAAAGAATATATTTTTTCTTCATTAATATTATTCATTATCTTCAATCTCCTTAATTAGTGACTCATATACCTCATCAGGAATTTCTATTTTAAAAGCTCTATTTAGGGCTTTGCTTTTAATAGCTTTTTTTAAACATTCACTACAGTTACAAATATATGCACCTCTACCGTTTGCTTTTCCTGTTTTATCTAAAAATATTTGTCCTTCTTTATTTTTAACAATCCTTATTAACTCTCTTTTATTGTCTCTGTCTTGACAAGCTATACACTTTCGTTGAGGAACTTTTTTTACCTTTTGCAAATGTATCACTCCTTATATCTAAGCATCTAGTTCATCTTGGTTATCTGCATCTTTAACTGCTTGTGTTTCGCTTTTTATATCTATTTTCCAGTTAGTTAATTTAGCTGCAAGTCTTGCATTTTGACCTTCTTTTCCTATAGCAAGTGATAATTGGTAATCTGGAACTATAACTAAAGCGCTCTTTTCGTCTTCATTTACATCTACAGATATAACCTTTGATGGGCTAAGAGCTGCTGATATAAATTCAACTGGATTTTCGCTGTATTTAATTATATCTATTTTTTCATCACCTAACTCATCAACTATGTTTTTAACTCTTGATCCCTTAGGTCCAACACATGCTCCTATTGGATCTATATTTTCATCAATTGAGTTAACTGCCATTTTAGTTCTAGATCCAGCTTCTCTTGCAATACTTTTAACTTGAACAGTACCTTCAAATATCTCAGGAACCTCCATTTCAAATAATCTCTTAACTAATCCTGGATGGCTTCTTGAAACAGTTATTTGAGGCCCTTTATTAGTTTTCTTCACTTCTAATATATACACCTTTATTTTTTGACCTGCTCTATAATGTTCCCCTGGTATTTGCTCCACTTGAGTCATTATAGCTTCTATTCTTCCAAGATTTACATGAACTATATTTTTATTTACTCTAGCAACTTCTCCAGTAACTATTTCATCTTGTTTATCTATAAATTCATTATACACTATATCTCTTTCAGCTTCTCTTATTCTTTGTACAACTACTTGCTTTGCAGTTTGAGCTGCTATTCTTCCAAAATCTGTAGTAGTTATTTCATTTTCTATTATATCACCTATTTCATAGTTAGGGCTGATTTGTCTTGCTTCATCTATTTCAATCTCTAAAAATGTATCATATATATCTTCAGAATCTACAACTACTCTTTGAGAGTAAACTTTTACATCTCCTTTTTCTCTATCAAAATATACTCTAACATTTTGAGCTGATCCGAAATTCTTTTTATAAGCAGTTAATAATGCTTGTTCAATAGTATCTATAAGTATTTCTTTATCTATTCCTCTATCTTTTTCTAATTCATCTAATGCTTCTACAAACTCGTTGTTCATTTTTTTATCCTCCTATTTATCTATATTAAGTTTTAATTAGAATTTTACAGCAAGTCTTATAAGTGCTATATCTTTTTTATCAAATTCCATCTCTTCTTCGTCTAATATTAATTTAACTATTTTATTATCAACTAGCTCAACTAATTCAGCTTCGAAGTGTTTTAATCCGTTTATAGGTCTATATAATTTAACCTCTACATCTCTCCCTGCATACCTTACAAAATCTTTTTCTTTTTTAAGCGGTCTATCAAGCCCTGGTGAAGATACTTCTAAGAAGTAGTTTTCTTTTATTGGATCTTTTTCATCTAATATAGGGTTTATTGCTCTAGTAACAACTTCGCAGTCGTTTAAAGATACACCACCATCTTTATCTATAAATATTCTTAAATAATATTCGCCAGCTTCTTTAACATATTCAACATCAACAAGTTCGATATTGTATTCATTAGTTATTGGAAGTACTAATTCTTCTATCATTATTTCTGTACTTTTTTTCATTCGACTTACCTCCTATTCAGTTGTTGTATTATAATCTATAAAGACTATAATAAAAGAGTGAGAACTTTACGTCTCACTCTTAGTTTTTACATTTTATACTATTTTATATACTATAATACCATACATTGTTTTTATTTGCAAATTTTCTAGCATTATTCAATGTTTTATCATGTTTTTTATAGTATAATTATAACTTTATAAATATTTTTAAATTCAATTTTTTTCTACTTTTGTATCAATAAAGTTATATACCCTATCAAAGTATTCCTTCCCTAGGATATCATATCCATTCACATGTTGGACTCCGTCTATTAACCATAACTCTTTTTTATTGTGCGGTATATTATCATAAATTACCTTGCTACTATTTGGCGAACATACTTTATCTTCTTTGCCATGTATTAAGAACATAGGAGTATTAATATGTTGAACAGATTTATATGGCTTTACATCTTCATAGCTAAATCCTGATTTAGTTTTTGTATATATATTTCCCATAAACTTTGCATACCCAATAGGAAGAAGCGGTATATTCTCAGCTTCTATTCCTAATCTTATAGCATCTTGCATCTCATGATATGGAGAGTCTGCTATATAAAAATCTACATATTTATTTTTTTCATTTATCTCAGAATGCATAACAACTGTTGCTGCTCCCATTGAATGACCATGAGCTCCTAGCAATCCATTTGGATATTTTCCTTTAACAAATTTAGCTACATTTTCCAAATCATATCTTTCATAAAGCCCAAATGTATAATCATCTCCCCCCGTATGTCCAGTGTGTCTTTGATTATATAACATGACATTATATCCATGTTCTAAATATTCATATGATTTTTCAAGATATTCATAATAATTTCTTTCAATTCCATGAACTAAAATTACACTTTTATCCGTTGGTATATTTGATTTTATAAATTTACCTTCTATTTTGTATCCATTTTCAGGCGAATTTATGAAAACATCTTCAACTTTGTACTTTTTCAATTTTTCAAGAGGTTTACCCTCTTTATTTGAAAAAACTTCTTCTATATCTTCATTTTTTATTTTTTGACTTGATCCAACCGATCCATCATATACTAAATATCCCACTGTATAAGACCCTATTAAAAAAATCAACCCCATTAAAAAAAATATTACTATTAACTTTCTTTTCATTAAACCCTCCCATTTTATAACTTGGTACTAATACTTAGTATACAATAAATATTTATTCTTTTCTAGTTTTTAATTAATAATGAAAAAATACGTAAAAATAACTGACACAGAACAATTTGAAATTGCTCATGCTACAGCCCCTTTTACGTATTTTAATAATCTATTTTAATTTATTAGAACTTCTTTAAATCTTTTTATTGCTCTTTATATTTAGCTTTTGAAATCATCTGAGTCATAGTACCCATTGGACAGTACACACACCATGAACGTGGTTTGTATAAAAGCATAGTTATTATTCCTAGTATGGTTGAAGTTACCATAACACTAAAAAATCCAAAAGCAAACTGAGCTATCCATGGAGTAGTGGCACTTAAATCTACCCAGTTCCAAGGCATTTTAAATGTCCATAATATAGTTAAAACTTCTTTTAAGTCATTAGTTCCTTTAAATACTAAATAGGTATTGAATATCATATTTAAAAACATAGTTAAAAAGAATATTAAAAAACCATATCTAAATGATTTACTTTTTAAAAATTTAGGAATATCTTTATGTCTTGATAATTTCATTTTATTTCCAATCAAATTTAATAATTGACCTCTTCCACAGTAATTATTACAGTAACTCTTTCCTTTTCCAGATATGGACATTATAAGTGGAACTAAAAAACATATCATACCTAACCAAGCAAATAATATATTAAATATACCTAAAAATAAATACAACGCACTAATTATCCACATATAATCTTTGAAACTTTTTTTATTTTTTTTCAAATTACTCACCTACCTCAACTTTTTTAATATCTATTACTGATGCTGGACAAGATTTCACACACTTTCCACACCCAACACATTTATCTTCATCTATTTTTGCAAATACACCTTGTTCTATTTTTATAATTCCTAAAGGACATACTTTAGCACAAGTGCCACATGCTACACAGTAATCCTTATCTATAATCGCCTTTCTTTTTATCTTAGTCATATAAATCCTCCTGAATGTTTATTGTTTTTTTATTATATAATTTTTCAAACTAACATTCTGTGACAATATCACCAATCTTAATTTTTCGCATAAAAAAAACAGACTAAATTTTTAGTCTATTTTTAATGGAGCTAGTGATAGGAATCGAACCTACAACCTGCTGATTACAAGTCAGCTGCTCTACCGTTGAGCCACACTAGCATATATGGCGGGAATAACAGGACTCGAACCTGTGACCCATTGATTAACAGTCAATTGCTCTACCAACTGAGCCATATTCCCACTTTTAAAATTGGAGGCGACACCCAGATTCGAACTGGGGATCAAGGAGTTGCAGTCCACTGCCTTACCACTTGGCTATGTCGCCTCATTGTTACAGTATTATTATATTATGTTTTTTAAATTTTGTTAACCATTTTTTATTAATTTTCAATTTTTTCATTCGATTTTTTTCGACATTTAATATTTACACATTTTCAGCTTATCATTGCCTTTTTTAATTAAGTATACCCCTAGTGCCAAATATATTAAATTCATTAAAATTCCAACAGGATTAGGTATTATAACTAAAAAATTATTTAGTATATGAGCAAATATAGATGCTTTAATAGATTTAGTATGGTAATAAATTAATCCTAATATTATTCCTCCTCCAAACGCTACTATGCCTTGTAAAACATTAAAATGTACAATACCAAACACTAAAGATGAATATATTATAGGTTTTAGTGGCTTGTTATTGTATTTTTC
>NZ_JAKEDR010000299.1 GCF_023653455.1 Paraclostridium ghonii | reverse complement strand
AAATTTTAATATCCTCAGATTTTCTCTATATGTTAAAATTAATAGGATGATTAAATATACATAAAAATTAAATGGGGAACAATATGATAAAAATAGTAATATGTGAAGATGAAATAAAGCAACAAGAAATACTAAAAGATTATTTAGAAAAAATATTAGATGAAATAAATATTGAATATGAAGTATTAGCTTTTAGTTCAGGGGAAGAGTTATTTAAAAATTATCCAGAAGATATAGATATATTTTTACTAGATATACAAATGGATAAGTTAAATGGAATGGAAGTAGCGAGAAATATCAGAAGAGTTGACAAAAAAGAAGTAGAAATTATATTTACAACATCCCTTGTAGAATATATTCAAGAGGGTTATGAAGTAAGAGCATATAGATATCTTTTAAAACCTATAAAATTAGAAGAACTTAAAAAACACATTATTTCATGTGTTGAAGAAGTGAATAAAAACAAAGGAAGTTATATTGTAGCAACTGAGGAGGATGAAATTTGCAAAGTTAAAATTTATGATATTACATATATAGAAATTCAAAAGAGAGATATGACTATACATACTTTAGAAAAGAACTATACTATAAAGTCTAGTATGGCGAAAATAGAAAATGAACTTAGTACATATAATTTTTATAGATGTCATAAGAGTTTTATGGTTAACATTGATTTTATAAAAAACATAAAACAATATGTAGCTATCCTAGAAAATAAAGAAGAAGTACCTATAAGTAGATATAGATTTAAAGAAACCAAGTCTAGATTTTTAAGTTCTCTTGGGAGAACTTTATAATGGAGCCTTTAGTTTTCGATATAATTTACAGAATAGATTCTATTATATACATAGCTATATTTTATTTAATGACTAATAAAATATATGATAGAAAAAAAATTACTAATAAGTTTAACTATATATTTATATTTATTTTAGTAATAACCATATTTATAACTCCAAAATATTGTGATAAATATTCTAAGTACTGTATTTATCAAGGATTATTACTTACACTATTATGCAAAAACATATTTGAAATTTCTTTAAAAAACGCATTTATTTTTGGAATGTGTTTTGCATTTGGACATGGCGTATTAAATGATACATTAGGCTATTTGTATATAGTAGGGTTGATGGAAAATATAATAAAAAGTTATAATCCTATAAGTGATGCGATTTGTGAATCTATAGTTTTAAATATCATATTGATTTTATTACTTAAACATTTTGATAAAATTATAAAGTCTAATTTGAATGTTAAGTACTATATTTACATTGGATTTACAGTAGTTACAAATATAGTATGTATATTATCTTTAATAAAATCAACTAGGCATATTGAGAATATATACAATTTTATAGCAAAAAACGATATAAACACTTATGTAGATAAAAATAATACTATATGTATTAATTTTATACCTTTTTTAGAGTTTACTAAACATTCTGTTATAATAACTATAATAT
>NZ_JAKEDR010000298.1 GCF_023653455.1 Paraclostridium ghonii | reverse complement strand
CGATCACGAACAATTGTAACTATTATCGGAGTTGTATTGTCTACGGCCATGATTACAGCAGTCGCTACTTTTGGCGTTTCTCTACTAAACTATTTGGCAAAGGGGGCAGCCCAGAAATACGGTGGTTGGCACGTTCAGTTTTTAGATGTTGATTATTCTTTTGTAAAGGAAGTAAGCCACAATAATGAAGTTTCAGACACAGCAACATTTGAAAATATCGGCTATGCAAAACTTGATGGAGGTAAAAACCCAAATAAACCGTATATTTTTATAGCTGGATTTAACAATAAAGCCTTTGATAACCTGCCTATAAACCTAGTTTCAGGTAGATTACCGGAAAACAGTGGGGAAATTATTGTGCCAATGAGTGTTGAATCAAATGGCGGCGTTAAACTCGCAGAGGGTGATACAATTTCACTTGATGTTGGAAACCGCATAGACGGTAACAAAAACCTTGGACAACACGATTCTTACATTTCAGGGAAAGAAACTCTTATGCCAAAATCCAAAAGAACCTATAAAGTTGTTGGTATCTGCCAAAGACCCAGTTTTGAGGAATATTCTGCACCAGGATATACCTTGATAACAAAAGAAGATGTAAAAGATAAAGGAGATAATTTAAGTACATTTGTCACGCTTAAAAACCCGAATAATGTTCACGATTATGCAAGTAGCAAAGCCAAAGGTCATAGCTATGCATTTAATGATAATGTATTGCGTTTTATGGGTCTTTCGGAGGATAAATTGTTTAACACGATTCTGTACTCACTTGGCGGTATTTTAGTTGCCATAATAATGATAGGCTCTATTTTTCTTATTTATAATTCGTTTAATATATCGCTAAATGAACGTACACACCAATTCGGGATTTTCTCGTCAGTTGGGGCAACACCAAAGCAATTGCGAAATTCGGTGTTATTTGAGGGACTTTGTATAGGTGCAGTTGGAATACCAATCGGCGTTATCGTTGGTATTGGCAGCATCAATCTTGTGATTTTAGTTGTATCCAAAAACTTTGGAAACATTATGTACAATAACATCCCTTTAACATTGAAAGTTTCTATACCTATTATTATTGGCGCAGTGGCAGTAAGTTTTATTACAATCTTAATTTCTGCTTATATACCAGCAAAAAAGGCAGCAAATACTCCTGTTATGGAAAGTATTCGTCAGTCAAACGAGGTTAAAGTTGAATCCAAAGCGGTGAAAACATCAAAACTAGCTCAGCGTATTTACGGTTTGGAGGGATCCCTTGCGCTAAAGAATTTTAAAAGAAACAAGAAACGCTATCGTAGCATTGTTCTATCGCTTATTTTAAGTGTAGTGTTATTTATATCCACCAATGCTTTTGTAACGTATTTTAAACAATTCTCAGAGCGAACAGTAGTGGTTACTACCTATGACATAAGTTTGGATACGAAAGGCATGGACGATAGTGAAATGTTAAGGATTTACGACAAACTAAAAACAGTAAAAGG
>NZ_JAKEDR010000297.1 GCF_023653455.1 Paraclostridium ghonii | reverse complement strand
GTACAATAGATATAAATATTGTTATTAGACCTTTTTTTGACAGCGATAGTTTTTTATAAAACATAAACTTATCAAGATAAAAATTAAGTCCTATAAATATAATCAGAATATATATAGGAAGTACAATAATATTGTTCATAACTCACCCCTAACCGATTTTATATACCGATTATAACATTTATAAAAAAATATGTAAAAAGTGGAAATTTACAAATAAGCTATAAAAATATGAAATTTAAGTTGTGAATTTATGTAAATAAGCTTTAAAAACTTGAAAAAGTGAAAATTGATACATTTTTAAAATGAATATATAATTAAGTTATTCAAAAGGAAGGAAGTGGAAATATGAAAAATGACTTAAGTATTGTATTGAAATATATAAAAAGTTATAAAACAAGGTCATTAGCAATAATACTAAGTATAGTACTTGGGACAGCGCTTATAGTAGGAGTAGGGACATTATCTAGAAGTGCTCAACAAGCAGATGTAGATAGAATGAAAAGAGAGGGCGGAACTCATCACGTTAAATTTAAAGACATAAGTAAAGATCAATTAGAGATTGTAAAGAAAGGAAATGACATTGAAAAAATTGGTATAACATCTAATTATTCAGCGACTGATTTAGGTGAAAAATTACCTATAAATATAGTGCGTGCAAATGAAAATTACTTAAACAAAGATTCTAAACTTTTAAAAGGAAGATTTCCAAAAGGAGATAATGAAGTTGTATTAGAACAATGGGTTTTAAATTGTTTAGGATTAGAACCTAATATAAATCAAGAAATGACTTTTAAATTATATAAAAAAGATAAGCCAGAAACATTTAAAGTAGTAGGAATACTTAGTGATAGATATAGCGCAAAAAATGTTGGAATGTGC
This sequence comes from Paraclostridium ghonii, assembly GCF_023653455.1. Classification (GTDB taxonomy): domain Bacteria; phylum Bacillota; class Clostridia; order Peptostreptococcales; family Peptostreptococcaceae; genus Paraclostridium; species Paraclostridium ghonii. Next base: position 650 of record NZ_JAKEDR010000297.1, on the reverse strand, counting down.
GAAATGTTTATGAGTTTAGATGAATCAAAACTTAATAAATTTGATACATATGTAGAATTTAATGAAAATAGTGATATATTAAAAAATATAAATGATATATCTAAAAAAGCTAAATTTAATAAAAAAGATAATATTAGAGAAAATAAAGACCTCGTATATTCTATTATAGCAAATGGTCGATTAGATCAAGAAAGTAAAAACACAGCAATAGGGGTAAGTCTATTTGCAGGATTTGTAATGTATAGTATATATAGTATATCAATATATCAAAGGATAAGAGAATATGGAGTATTAAAAGCTTTAGGATCTACTAATTTTAGAGTATTTAGGCTTATGATATATGAATTATTAATGCTTAGTTTTATAAGTTTGACTATAGGAATATTAATTGGTATGAGTGGAGCGCAAATGTTTAATAAACTATCAGGAAATATAAACTTTGATATTAAAGGCGTAGTTACTCCATTTGTAATACCTGTTAATATTATACTTTTAGCAATAGGTTGTATACTTTTAGTAAGTTTTATTATAAGTATATTAACGTACATAAAAATAGCAAGAGTATCTACAATAGATGCAATAAGAAAAAATTTAAATGGGAATAAGAAAGTAAAGAAAAATAATTTTATAGTAAATAAATTAAGTAAATA
>NZ_JAKEDR010000296.1 GCF_023653455.1 Paraclostridium ghonii | reverse complement strand
AAAAAATCAGCTTTCGGAACTCGTAGAGTTGTTGGAAATGATGTTCCTTTTAGGCTTCACGACGGAGAGCAAATTTTGACAAAAGGAGAATCTAAAAGACTTGATAATCAAAGGTTGGATGGGATTAATATAACTGTTAATGGCTTAACTGTAAGAGAAGAAGCAGATATAGACAAAATTGCTACTAAATTAGTTAAAAAGATAAATCAAAATAAAATTCTTCTAGGAGGTGCGTAATATGGAAGTTTGGTTAGGCACAGATAATGACAAAATAAAGCTTCCTATTACACCTGCAACACTTGGAGTTGATAGGTCTGCTGATATAAAAACTGATGATGTGATAAAATTAGGTGAAGTTGATACATTTAACGGAATGAAGCTTAAAACTATTGGATTAGAATGTTTTTTCCCTAAGCAAGATTATTCTTTTGTATCTTCAAATAAGCTTGATCCTTATGAGTATAGTGAAAAAATTCAGATATGGCAAAATAGCGGTACTGTAATAAGGATAATAATTACAGGTACTCCAACTAATATGCTATGTAGAGTACAAAGTTTTAATACTAGGGAACAGGATGGTACAAGGGACTTATACTTTGAATTAAACTTAATAGAACATAAACCTAAAAATGTTACTCGACTTGATAATCAATCAAATGTAACTCAAAGAACGCATAAAGTTGTTAAAGGTGATAATCTTTGGGATATTTCATTTAAATATTACGGCAAAGGTAGTATATATAAAAAAATAAATGAAGCAAATAAAAATAGATACCCAAGTCTTGCAAAATATAATGAAATTGATCCTGGCATGGTGTTGGTAATCCCTTAAGGCGGTGATTGTGTGAGTATTAGAATGATATGTAATACCGTTAATAGTAAGTTTGATATATCTGATATATTAACTACCGTTACATGGAGTGGGGATATAAAGGCTTGTGGTCGAAAATTAGAGTTTAAGGCACTTAATAAAGTAGATATACCTCTTTCTAGTTGTATATACTTCTATGATGGGAATACTTTGCTATTTAAGGGTTTTGTTTATGAAAGAGAAAAAGATAGTTCGAGTTCTACAGTTAGTTATTTAGCATTTGATACAGGCGAAAAAATGAATAAAATAAAAGTTTCATACAATTTTAAAGGCAAAAGTGCAAATGAAATAGCTAATACAGTACTAAAAATTTCTAATTTTAAAATTGGTGAAATTGCAAAAGCTAATGCTTTAATAGATAAAGTATTCATTGGTAACACAATATATGAAATAATAATGACAGCTTATACAGAGCAATCTAAAAGTGATGGTAAAAAGTATATGACTACTTGTAATGATGGTAAAATATCAGTTATCCAAAAAGGAATTGTTAAGCTTAACTTGTCATTTGAAGAAGGTAAAAATATCATAAACACTACATTTAAAGAAAGTGTTAGTAACATGGTTAACAGGGTTCTTATTGTAGATGAAAATGGAAATAAGCAAGCAGAAGTAAAAGACGATGCAATGATAAAAGCGCATGGACTTTTTCAAGATGTTTACAAGGCTGAGGAAGG
>NZ_JAKEDR010000295.1 GCF_023653455.1 Paraclostridium ghonii | reverse complement strand
ATGTGGTAGAGGATATAAATAATGTTTTATCTAATAATATACAATTACTACTTAATAAAAATTATAAATCATTAAATATAGATAAAAGCTCTGATAGTGTTAAAGCATGTGAAAGTGCTATTCAAAATATAGTTTCGCTTGAATCATTTTCTTCTAGTCAAAATGAAATAGCGCATAATATAGATGATATAATTTTTAATACTAAAATATTTGCACATGCAATTTACGAATTGGATAAGAAGGTTTAAGCTTTAAAAAATCGATGAAAAATTAATAAATTTAGTGAAAAGAATTAATAATTAAAAAATAGCAAGTATAATTAGTTATGCTTGCTATTTTTGTTAATAAGTTTGTAAAAATATGCACTTTATTGTAAAAGATGGCTAAAATATGTTGAGATTTAACCGTATAAGAATATGTAAGATAGTGAAATGTTAAATAAAGGAGACAGAAAATTGAGTAAAAGAAATAGTAAACTTATAAAATATATTGTTACATTCGGAATAATATCAGCTACAACAGCTGTTGGTAGCGTAGTTCCTGTAAGCGCTAGTGGAAATGAAGAAGCTGAGTTTTCAGCTATTATGGAAAAATATAAAAATGAAGATATAATAGTAGAAGAAGGGGTATCACTAAGAAGCGGTGAAACTTTAAATTTATCAGAGCATCCTAATTGGGAAATGTCTGATAATGATACAGTAAAAATAAGTAAAGATGGGATTGTAACGCCTGTAAATCCTGGAACAGTATTTTTAAGCCAAAAAATAGGAAAAAAAGTACACGTATTAGAAGTGTATGTTCCACAAGTAAAAATTAAAGCATACAGTTTCGCAGAAATGTCAAAAGTAGATAGAGATCACTATAAAGTGTTTATTGATCCAGGTCATGGAGGATCAGATTGTGGAGCTGTTGGATATGGAAACTATGAAGATAATCTTAACTTACAAGTTGCAAATAGAGTAAAACAAAAGCTAGAAGCTAAAGGTATTGAGGTTAAAATGAGTAGAACTAGTGATGAGTTTGTATCTTTAGGAGATAGAGCAAATATGGCAAATAACTATGCTCCTGATGCGTTTGTATCAATTCATCAAAATGCTGCAGATGTAGAAAGTGCAAATGGTATAGAAACTTACTATCATACGAATAAAGGAGAATACCAATCATATGCACAAGACATGCAAGTTAATGCAATAAATGAAACAAATGCTAGAAATAGAGGGGTTAAAAGTGCAAATTTTGCGGTTTTAAGAGAAACTAGTATGCCATCTGCATTATTTGAAAGTGGATTTATAACTAACCAAAATGAATCTGCTAATTTAGCTAGTGCATCATATCAAGATAAACTAGCTACAGGAATTGCTAATGGAGTAGAGAAATACTTAAAAGAAAATATAGAGATAAATGGGGGGGGAAGTACAACAAATCCACCAACAAATCCTGAAGAAAGTGTGAAAAATACAGGAGTAGTAACAGCAAGTACATTAAATGTAAGAAGCGGATACGGATCAAGTTACGGAGCAATAGGTTCATTATCAAAAGGAGCCAAAGTAGAAATAGTAGAAAGTAAAAACGGATGGC
>NZ_JAKEDR010000294.1 GCF_023653455.1 Paraclostridium ghonii | reverse complement strand
AGTATATACAGACAAATATATTGATAAGAAGCTAAATCATTAAAATGTTGATTAACTTTAAAAATATATATAACTTGATTAATTATATTTTTTACGCTTAAGGAATTCATGATTAACGAGTAATTGTGGATAACTTATGAAGTATAGTTATACCAGTATCTTGGTGAAAGTAAAAAATGACATTTTGAGCAACGGACGAATTCGTTGGCGACATGAGAAGAGCGAATTTTTTATAATGTTTATGTTGAAATAAAGCAGATAATATTTTTATAAAGAAATATATGTTAAAAAAGTAATTTATTAATAAAGTTTTAATGTGTTTTTTAAGTATAAAAAGAGAATAATAATACTACTAAAACAAAAAGGAGCATTTTTATGATAAAGACAAAAATTACAACTTTGATTTTAGTAGCTTTAATGGGAAGTACATTAATAGCAAATGCTAATGAAGTTAACGCTCAAGATTTAATATTAGGTGGTTACAAGCTAAAACAGTGTGACGTAAAGGATGATAAAAGAAGTGAAAATTATGGTCAAGAAAATACTATAGAGAGATTTTTTAGACCATCAAAGTTACCTGTATTAAATGATAAAGATGAAAGTTCATTATATGATATGTATGGGAGTAAAGATCTCAATCTGAAAATACCTAATAATCTTTTAAAAAATCCAGAAGATACAATAATAAATTACTTTAGTGTTTTAAGAGAAGCTGCAAATCCAACTGAAGAAAATAATACAGGGTGCGGATCTTTAGGAGATACAAGGGGACCTTATCCTGTTGCCTACAATTTTTTATCTAATTCATATAAGCAAAGTCATAGTTATGAAGAGTATTTAAAATCATTTGAAAATAAACTTCACATAAACCTAATTAAACTTAATAAAGTACCTAGTGATGAAAATAATAAAAATGATTTGAAATACTTTGTTGAACTAGAAATAATAGAAGGAACTAATGAAAAGAAAGGTGTTTTTGCTTACTATTATGGATATATTTATCTTACTAAAGAGGATGGAGTATATAAGATAAAAGATATGCAGTATGCACCTGAAAACTATTTATGTGCACCGTATCATGGTTGGAATTATGATGCGAAGCTTGTAGTAGAAATTAAATATAAAGATTGGTGCTCTTTAGTATCTGGAGATGTAAATGTAAAACAAAATGGATATGAAAAAAAAGTATACTTTAAAGACAAAGACGGAAATCAATATTATGTTCTATTTTATCAATTAACTAATGGATATGACATAAAAATAGCCGACTATAAGAAAAATAAGTATGGTAAGTGGGAAGTTATATATATTAAACCTGAAAATTGCTTAGAGAAGAAACATTCTTAGATAGGAAACTATATAAAATAGTTTTTTAAAAGCTAATTAATATTGTATAGGTTATTGAATTTTCAGAGAACTCAAAGTTATACTTTACTTGAAGCTCAGCTTAAACTTAATATTTAAATCAAAAAATCCGAGCTAGATTAATTTTACTCGGATTTTTTGATAAGTTTAATAAACTTTTTCCATTCATTTCCTGAAAATATACCCAAGATGAAATCAGAAATAACTATAAAAACATCAATAATTATATCCATATAAAAAGCTCCTTTTAAATATAGTATATTAAAA
>NZ_JAKEDR010000293.1 GCF_023653455.1 Paraclostridium ghonii | reverse complement strand
AAGAGGATACACCTGTTCCCATTCCGAACACAGAAGTTAAGCTCTTTAGCGCCGATGGTACTTGGTGGGAAGCTGCCTGGGAGAGTAGGACGTAGCCGCGTAATCTTTTTTATTTTACCGTAGTTGTGGGTGGTTAGTGTTAGTTTGCACTTGAGGTCATAAAGCTGGGAAGATGCTTTAAATGACCTCTACGTTGCAAACTAACACTAACCACCTTTTTCGTATAGTAAAATAAATAAATAATTACGCAACTACTATAGATGATGAAGAATTAAAACATGCTTTAAAATGACCTGTGCGTTGCAAACTAACGCTAACCACTTTTTTCGTATAGTAAAATAAATAAAGAATTACGCTTATACGATATGAAGAGATAAAGCTGTCAAGATGCTTTAAAATAAAATATCCTCTAGAATATTTAATTAAGTATTCTAGAGGATATAGGTATATTAGATTTCTCTTCTTGGTATTTCCATTTCTATTGCTTCTTCTATTTCTTTTAGTGTATTATGGTCTTTAGGATCAACAAACATACAAGTGTAACCTTCTTCTCCAGCTCTTCCTGTTCTTCCTATTCTATGGATATATGTTTCGGCATTTTCAGGAATATCATAGTTATATACATGAGATACACCACTTATATCCAATCCTCTTGATGCAACATCTGTTGCTATTAGATATTGAATATCTGCGTTTCTAAATGATTTCATTATTCGTTCTCTATGAGATTGTTTTACATCGCTATGAAGTTTAGCACAATTGTATTTTCTTCTGTGTAATACTTCTTCAAGTTTATCAACTCTAGCTTTAGTTCTACAGAAAATTATTCCCATAAAAGGATTGTCTTTATCAAGTACAGCACATAACGCATCTTGCTTTCCTCTATCTGTAGTTTCAACTACATTTTGCTTTATGTTAGTTAGTGTTATTTCTTCCTTTTGAATGCTAACTACAGAAGGAGTATTCATATATTTATATGCTAATTTCTTTACTGCAGAATCCATTGTTGCAGAGAAGCATAGCATTTGACGATTTTTAGGTGTTTGTCTAAGAATTGTTTCAACTTCAATTCTAAATCCCATAAAAAGCATTTGATCTGCTTCATCTAAAACGATTACTTTTAATTTACTAAGGTCGATAGTTTCTCTCTCAATATGATCTAATAATCTACCGGGAGTAGCTATTACTAAATGAATATTTTTCTTTAATTTTTTTAGTTGTGCTCCTATATCTTTTCCACCATACATAGCTAGCAAGTTTATATCAGTATTCTCACAAAGTTTTTCAGCTTCTTTTGTTATTTGTATTGCAAGTTCTCTAGTTGGAGAAACAATTAAAGCTTGAACATGATTAAGTTCAGGTGAGATATTTTCTAATATAGGAAGTAAAAATGCTAAAGTTTTACCTGTACCTGTTTGAGCTTCAGCAATTATGTCATTACCAGATTTTATAAGTCCGATGCTTTCTTCTTGTATAGGTGTAGGACTAGTTATTCCCATACTTGTTAAAGTTTCTATTGTATTATCATTAATTCCTAATTCTTTAAAATTCATATTATTTACCTCTCAAAATATTGCTAATTTAATTTAAGACAACTTATTAATAATATCATAATAAGTTTATTAATTCTAATTATAT
>NZ_JAKEDR010000292.1 GCF_023653455.1 Paraclostridium ghonii | reverse complement strand
ACTTTTTTATAAATTATATAATTTTATATATACTATTTTCTAACCATTTCTTAAAAAACTTTAACTGGTCTTGTGTATGGAAATAATGTTCACCTTCGTCCATGACAACAATATTACAATTAAATCTTTCCACAAACTTAAATACAATCTCTGTTTCGCATAAATCATCTTTTAAACCATATAGTATGTTTGTCGGACTATCCCATATATCAATAGGATTATCTTTTACATAACAATAATAATCCCAATATAGTGTTTGACCTATAGGGGTTTCCACTGTTTGTTTATTTTTTAGGCATTCCTCATCTATATCAAACCATATCATCATATTATTTATAATTCTTTTCATATTTACAACTGGCGAAAGAAATAGTGATTGATTTATAAAATCATCTTTATATGCTAATAAGCTAAAATATGCTCCCATACTACACGCAAACAAGCTAATATTATCCCAATTCTGTTTTGTATAATCCATAACTAAAGAAAGTTCTCTTACACAATCCTGTACTTTACATGATGTTCCTTCTTTAAATCTTTCACCATGTTCAGGCAAATCAAAACTAATCACTTGATATCCTAATTTTACAGCTATTTCTACAAATACAACAATAGCATCATCTTCTTTATTTGACATATTTCCATGTACAGCTATAAATATATTTTCTGAACTTTCTCCCCATAAAATTGCAGGTATATTTTCTATTTTAAAATACTCTTTTATCATCATTATCCTCCTATATTATAGAGGACTTACCCTCCATAATCCCTTTTGTTTTATATCTCTCATATAAATAAAATCTCCTTTCTCACTATTTAGTTCAAAGTGTTTTTGTAATACTTCATGCTAAATATAATATAGCATATATCAATTTTATTTTAATTCAATTATCATATTAAAATTAAAGCATCCAATAAAGCAATATTTTTTATTTCAATTTCATTATCATATTTTTATATCTTTTATTAACTTAATTTAATGTTTTAGTTAAATTTTTCTAATCTATAATGACCTTCTTCATCAAGTTTGTTTATTCCATCCTTATATGTATATCCCATTTTTTTATAAAAACCGCAAGCCGTTATAGTTGACGGAATTTCAATTCGTTTAGCACTTGTAAAATAATCATCTTTTTCCAAAGTCTCTACTATTAACTTTCCAATTCCTTTTCCATGAAATTCAGGTAAAACAAATATTGCAGAAAGTATGCTGTCATCATCTTTTCCAAAAAATCTAGCAATAGCTCCACATCCTACTACCTTTTCATTTACACAAGCAACATACATATGAGAAGAATTGGCTTTCATAATTGCCTTATTAAAATCGAATATATTTGCTAATCTTTCCATTTGCTCTTTTGGATAATCTTTTATATTTACTTCTAGTGAATTTCTACGAACTAACTCTGATACACTTTGAGCATCACATTTTCTAAATCTTCTTATTATTATATTTTTCATATCAATAGCCTCCTCTAGTTCTTTATTTTGACCACTTAATTAACTTAATTTAATATGTATTCAAAGGCATATGTTTTTAATATTAAAATTTAAGAGCAACTAAGACTTCTTCATATTTTTTATATAATAATTAGATTCTCTGTAACTTGAATAAACTCTTTTAATGAACTACTATATATAATAT
>NZ_JAKEDR010000291.1 GCF_023653455.1 Paraclostridium ghonii | reverse complement strand
ATATTGAGTTATATTAATTCAATATTAGAAAGATTTTATCATAAAATGAAATTTTATTAAAGAGAAAATTAAAATGATGCTTATATACAAAAAAGGAACTATATTATATAGCTCCTTTTTTATGTACATTATGCAGTTTGATCTTTTTTACTATCTTGTCCGTGTCTGTTATATTTTTTATTATATACTACTATTAAAAGTATAGAAGATAATATATATATAACAGCCGTTATATAATAAGCTTTTGAATATCCACCTGGAAGCTTAAACAAGAACAATTTTGTAAACTCCCCTGCTATGATAGATGTAACACCTCCTGCTACAAATATAATTGAATTGTATGCAGGGCGTGAATTTTTTGGAACAAATTCCATAGGTAGAGAGTTCATTATAGGATTAGCACAGTTCATAAATCCAGATCTAAAGAATAAAGCCGTTCCAACCGCAAAAACCATTCCAGATCCAAATGCTGTACCATTTGCAATAATAAGCATAAATGGTATAGATAAAAGTGCTAGTCCACCTAAAGCAATAACATTTCCTATTTTTTTAACAACCCATGGTGATATTGCTAAGAATATTACCATTGCAATGTATTGATAAGATACAAGTTGAGAAGTTGTAGCTCTTGATATACCTAATTCATTATTTAAAAATACTGAGAAGTAAGGACATATTAATGATGCTCCAAATCTTATCATAGCATAGTACACTAGCCATAATACAACATACTTATTCTTAAATATTGACCAATCAAAAGCTTTTTTCTCTTTAGTTTCTTCATAATAATCTTCTTTTTTCTCTTTTATAAATAAAAGAGGTATAAGAGAAAGTGCTGCAATTATAACACACATAAGTAAAACATCTCTTTGAGCTAATATAAACTCATGTAATTGAGTAGAAGTCATTCCTTTAATATTTTCTGTTAGTGTATTTGCTTGAACTTTAGAAATGTTTAATCTACTTGCAAATCTAGATACTATAATAGTTCCTCCAAACCAAGTTGCTAAAGCCATACCTATAACATTTATGTACATAGATCTAGAAAATACTTTAGTTCTTTCTTTTTCAGTTGTATATGCTGTAAGATAAGGTGGAAGTATAACATCAAACAATGTAACCCCTACAAGTATTGCTAGTGTAGCAACAGGATAAATAAAGTTTACATCTATAAATGAAATAGCTAATAGTGCAGCTATAGTCATTATAGGACCTGCAAGTATAAGTTTTTTATATCCTAGCTTTGGTATTAAAATTAAAATTGCGGCACATACGAAATTACTCCAACCCATGAAAGATGAGAATGAACTTGCTGTGGATATGTTGACTTGCTGTAAAAAAGTTACTAATACATCAAAAGCAACTCCACTCATAATTCCCATAAATGCATAGCTGATAATATAAATCCAGCTATTAAGATTAAACCTTTTTAACTCATTTTGATCCATAAAATACCATCTCATTTCTTATAAAATTTTTATTATGAACAACTCTTTAGGAAATTTTTTCCTAGTAAAATAATTGTATATTATATTTAGAAAATTTCAATATATATGTAAATTTATGGAAAATATTGTAAATTCTATAAATTCTATAAAATAATTATGTTTTTTTACTAAAATTCACAAAATAATATAATATATGTTGT
>NZ_JAKEDR010000290.1 GCF_023653455.1 Paraclostridium ghonii | reverse complement strand
ATAATATATTCATCATTTAAATTTAAGTATGTATTAGGATATAAATTTGGTAATATCTTTAAAATATCATCACTTGCCTTTTCTATATTCGTAAACATAACACATGCTGAATCCAAACTTAATTTTTCATATAAATCCGTTAAAAAGGCATTATATCCTAGGTTGAAATTATATGATCCTAAGTCTATTTCATCTATCTGTGAATTTTCTACTAAATAATTCGCTTTTAAATATTCAACTATCCTTCTTATACTAGTTTTTTTAGCTGTTTCTTTTTCTCCAATTAAAACTAATATACCTTTTTCATTTTTTTCAAATTTATAATTAAAATAACTGCATAAATCTTTTATAAATTCATTTTGACCTATAAGTTCTTTATCTAGGCTTTTTTGTATTTCTGTAAACACTTCATTTATGTTTGTCATTTCTATCCCCTTCCTAAAAAATTCGCTTCGCTTGAGCGACTACGTCTGCGAACCACTTCATGTCGCTCAAATTTCATGTCGTCAACGTTCACTCGGCAAGCTCGTGTCCCGTTACTCAAACGACTTCGTCCGTTGCTCAAAATGTCATTTTTTACTTTTACTAAGATACTGATATAACTATACTTCATAAGTTATCCACAAATATTCGTTAATCATAAATTCCTTAAGCGTAAAAAATTTATAAATATAATCTTGTTTCTAGTCTTCTGTCATAATCAGACCAACCATCACTTTGTGAACTTTCTTTAATCTGATTTATTTTGTTCATAGTGGCATCTATTCCATCTGCAAAATTTATTATGAACGACTCCTCCATATTACATGATTTAGGTGATCCGTACTCTAGTTTACCATGATGTTGTATTATACAGCCTTTAATCCTTCTTATAAAGTCTTCACTAAAATCATATCCTATTTCATTTATAGCTTTATCTACAAGTTGAACTCCTATTGCTATATGACCTTCTAATTCACCTTGTAAAGTATATTTAAAAGGACCGTTATAATCTAATTCATAAATTTTTCCTATATCATGAAGTTTTGCGCCTAAAATGGCTATTTCTTTGTTTGTGCAATTATACCTATCACAAAGTGTTTTTGTCAAGTACATTACGCCCAGAGTATGTTCTGCTAAACCTCCTATGTAGTTATGATGCATGGATACCCCTCCTATACCTTTTTTAAACTTATCTAAAAATTTTTCGTCTTTAAAAAAGTAATCATTTAAAATTTTAGCTTCTTCCGATTCTATATACTCATCACTTAAGTCTTCTATATCTTTTAAAATTTCTTCTATGGATCTTTTTACTGTTGGTAAATAGTCATCTAGCTCGTATTCTTCATCTATTATCCTTATATTTTTAACTTCATCCATAGTAGGTTCTTTCTTACTGTCTACCTCTATAACCTGACCTGGTTTTAATTTAAATTTATTTGGTATTCTAGCTTTTATTTCCTCACTTCTATCAGTAAGCAAATAAGTTGTCATATTGCTATCTCTGTGTATTTTTTTCATTACCATTAACGATGTTTTAAATTGTTTATTCATTTTGATATCTTTTAAAAATTCCTTTTTATGAGTCATATTACCCTCCTTTTAAATTCTCTCTGTAAAATGTAATATTTTTATTAAACCTGTAATTATTATTTACAAAATATATAAAG
>NZ_JAKEDR010000029.1 GCF_023653455.1 Paraclostridium ghonii | reverse complement strand
CCTTGGTCTGAATGTATGAAAGCATCTTTATGAAGGCTATCGCCTACATTTTTACTAAGAATGGATATAGTGTCTAATACTATATCTAACTTTAAACTAGTAGAAATATTATGAGCTAGTATTTCATCTTCTGTAAATAATTTTTTACTCATTATCTAATCCTCCGAGTCGTTTTATTTTATTATACATAAAAATACCCTATAGAAGGGCATTTTATAATTGTCCACTCTATAGGATACATTTTATCTATTGATTTGAATTTTAAGGGCATTTTTACTAGCACTCTTTAAATAAGCTTTTAAGATTTAATTAAAGTTCCAGCATGTTCTTATATATTTTGTGAAAAATTGTTTTCTGAGACAACTTTTGTTATACTTTAATTGTCAATTTCCATAAATTACCAATAAATTTTGCCAAAAGGGGATGTACTATTATGAAATTAAAAAAATATGCGTCATGCATATTAGTATTAGGGTTATGTTTTGCTAGCTCAATGAATGTATCATTTGCTAATGAAGATGCCAATATTGACCCAACTGAAAAAAAAGCAATGATTGAGAAACAAAGATCACAATTCAATGAATTGGATAACAAAATTAGGGAAAGTAGATCTCAAATTACCCAATCAAATAAAGTTCAATATAGAAGTGCTAGATCTGTAGCTGGAAATTACCCAACAAAACCAGGTTCTATTTTAGTAACTAGAGATGGAATACTGGATGTTTTTATGGGTCATGGAGGTATAGTATATAATGCATCTACTACTGTTGAATCTTATATTGGTAGTGGCGTTGGTACTTATTCAAACAACTGGAATGCTAGATATAATACTGTATATGGAGCAGAGTTAAATGGAATATCACTAGCTCAAGGTCAAGCTGCTGCAACTTATGCATACAATCAAAGAGGAAAAAACTATAATTACTTTTACTGCAATCCAGAAAATCTTGACAACTATTATTGCTCACAATTAGTGTATCAAGCTTATAAACAAACACTGGGAATAGACATAAATGCAGACGGAGGAATAGTATTCCCTATAGATTTAATTCTCTCTAATAATACACATACAGTATATACTCAAGGGGTTTAATAACCAGTATTGAAAATACCCTTGAAATCCAAATAGATGGATTCTAATGGTATTTTTAATACTCCCCTTTCAAATAACTAATTAATCTTTATATATTCTAAAGTAAGTATTTTAATTTACTAAAATAGCTTAAAATTTGACTCCTATTCTTATATATTTTGTTAAAAAATTGTTTTTCAAGTCAATTTTTGTTATAATCTAATTACATTTACCAATAATTGGTAATAATTTTTTAATAAGAGGGGAATTTACTATGAAATTAAAAAAATATGCTTTAAGCCTACTAGTTTTAGGGGTATGTTTTTCTGGCTCAATGGATATATCTTTTGCCAATGAAAATAGTGAACCTACTGACACAAAATCAATAATTCAAAAACAAATATCCGAATTTGATAAATTGGATAAACAAATTAGAGAAGATAGATCTGAAACGATCAATCAAGGTAAAAGACAACTTAAAGGCACTCAATCTGAAGAGGGGACTTACCCTACAAAAACAGGTTCTATATTAGTAACTAGAGATGGATTTCTAGATAAGTTAGTCGGTCATGCATGTATAGTTTATAATTCAGCTACTACTGTAGAATCTATGCCTAATACTGGAGTAGGTACTTATGCAAACGACTGGAATACTAGATATAATGCTGTATATGGTTTAGAAGTAAATAAAGCTTCTACAGATCAAAATGAATCTGCTGCATCTTATGCATATGAACATATAGGTAACCCTTATAATTGGAATTTCTTAAATCCAGATACTACTAATTCATTCTATTGTTCACAGTTAGTTTATCAATCATATAAACAAACAAGTGGTATAAACTTAAATTATAATGGAGGGATTATATTCCCTATAGATATAGTTAACTCTGATCTTACGGATTTAGTGTACACTAAAGGAGTTTAATAAAAAAAGTCATGTGTTATTAATTTAATAACACATGACTTTTTTAAGAGGTAAAATAAAATGAAAATATTTAAGATATTTTTATTCTTATCTTCTATATTTAGTCTACTTATTTTTACAGATTGTTCTGATTCTAAAGTTAAAATATACTGTAATCCTCATTTAATCAACGCAGTATGTAAAAAAACAAAGAAATTTTTATATTTATAGCTATTTTATTACATTTTTTACCAAAAACTTGTTTTTTTGAACTTATTTTGTTATAATTTTAATCAATATTTACAATATTTGGTAAAATATTAGTTGAATTGTAATAAAATAGGGAGGAATATTATGAAATTAAAAAAATATGCTTCAAGTTTATTAGTTTTAGGGTTATGTTTTGTTGGCTCAATAAATGTATCATTTGCTAATGAAAGCAAAAATATTGAATCCGATGATACAAAAGCACTTATTGAGGAACAAATATCTGCTTTTAATGAAATCGATAACCAAATTAGGGAAAATAGAGCTGAAAAGAGTCAGCCAAATAAAAAACAATTTAAAAGCGTTCAATCTGAACAATCTGAAGAAGGCACTTATCCTACACAACCAGGGGCTATTTTAGTAACTAAAGATAGTAAATTTGGTGAATTAGTTGGACATGCAGGTATAGTATATAATTCAACTACCACTGTTGAATCTTACACTGAGAATGGTGTTGGTACTTATCCAAATACATGGAATACTAGTTGCAAAAATGCCTATGGTTTATTAGTAAAAGATTCATCTCCACAGAAAGACCAAGATGCTGCAAATTATGCATACAAACAAGTAGGAAAACCTTATAACTGGAATTTTTTTAATACAGAAACTACTGATTCGTTCTATTGTTCACAATTAGTATATAAAGCCTATAAAGATACAACTGGTATAGACTTAAATTACGGTGGAGGAATAGTAACTCCTGTAAATTTACTCCAATCTGATAAGACGAGTTGCATATACTCTATGGGAATTTAATTAAAGAAAGCCATATGTTGTTAAATCAATAACATATGGCTTTTTTAAGAGGTGAAATAAAATGAAAATATTTAAGATATTATTGTTCTTTATATTTAGTCTACTTATTTTTACAGGTTGTTCTGATTCTAAAGTTAGCAAATCTGAATATAAATATGGAGTAATATATAGTTCTATATATAATAACAAATCAAAACTATATACATATGATAATGATGGTAAACATGTATCTGATAAAGATATTAATGCTGGTGGAATTACATTATCAAGCTTTATGAAATCTGGTATAAGTGTTGGAGACTACATATATTATGGGTGTCCTGTATCTGAAAATAAGGGTAACAACTATATCCTTCAATTAAACACTACTACTCTTGAAGATAAAAAAATTAAGAGTGCAGATAAGATTACACCTACACATTTTAGTGTAGATGATAAATATGCTTACTCTGGATTTTCTACTTTAACAACAACATATTTATCTAAAACTGATTTAAATAAAAATGAAGTTTTAAATTCTACAGAAATACAAGGTCAAGGTATATTTATGACGGAAGACAGTAAAAATTTATATACTATAACAATTATCCACGATTCAAATACTCATGGAAAAGTATATATTTTAGATAAAGATAACTTTAAAGTATCTAAGACCATTGATTTACCAGATTTAAGCTTTGTAATTGATGCTAAGATAATTGATAATAATATGTACATATTGCCAAATAGAGATGGTAAAGATAATTTATCCAATAAATTAATAAAACTAAATCTAAATGATTTTTCTATAAATACAATAGATTTGCCTTTTGATAACTTATTTAAACTACATTCTGATGATAATAATTTATATGTAGTAGAGGCAAGTTATAATGGTTATGAAACAAAAAATAGAATTGCAAAAATAAATTTACAAAATATGAAGATAGATGTATTCAATAGCAATAACAATAATCAAACAAGCTATATAGTTAAAGATGAATTTATATCTTCAGATGGAAATAAAATATATATATATGATACTAAAAACTTTAAATTAATAAAAGAATTTGAATTAGATAAAGTTAAAGATCAACAATTTGTATCATTTTATATAAACAACTAAATATTTTAATCTAACAAGACTAAATTCTACTTACTTATCTTAATACCCTAGGGTTAGCTTTGAATACTTAGTGTTATATCATTAATTGACCGTAGTCCTTCTTTAGTTTAACCATAAATGGTAGCTATTTTAAAACTAATGGCCTTAAAGTCTAAATAAATAGATTTTAAGGCCATTTTTAACTTATTAATTTTCTAATTTATTACTTATTAATTCATTATTAATCTTTGATGGTTCAAATTCAATAATTTCATAATTACCTAATTTGTTAGTATAAAATGGATCTTCTTTTATAATTTCAGCAACTTCATCTTTATCAGCATTACATAAAATTATACCACCTGTTCTAGGATTTTTTCTTCCAGAACATATAAATTTATTATTATCATAATATTTATTTAAAAACTCTATATGCTCGTCTAGTTTTTGCTCAATCTCTTTTAATTCAGCTACATACGTTATATTCACTATTACCATACTTACATCCCCTTTTATAACACATTTTTACTATATTAAAGATCTAATTCTGTACTTATTTCCTGCATTGCTTCTAGGGCTAATGTTGCGAATTCAGAAAAAGGTATTCCTAAATCCTCAATGCTTTTCATTGCTTCTCTGTTCGCTCCAGCTGCAAATCTTAACTCTTTCATTCTCTTAGTTATTGATTTAACTTTTACACTAGCTATTTTTTTATCAGGATAAACCAATGTTATTGCTGTTATAAATCCAGTTATTGGATCAGCAGCATAAATAGCTTTATCCATTAAAGATATTCTTTCTGTTCCATTTTCTTCACTATGTGCCATTATAGCATGATATATATTCTCATTCCCAAAGTTTTCTTTCTTTAAAATATCTACAGCAAGAATTCCATGTCTTTTAGAATCCTCTTCGTTGTTTTTATAATCTAGTAAATCCGAGTCAATATCATGTAATAAACCTGCTATTGCCCAATCTTCTTCATGCTCAGGATCTAATTTTTTAGCTAATGCTCTCATGACTGCCTCTACTGCATAAGAATGTTTTATTAAGTGTTCTGATTTTAAATGTTTTAATAGTATATCTAAAGCTGTATCTCTCATATTCAAATCTCCTTTGGTATTTTATTTTTTACTTGTTCTGTGAATTTAGATATCTTTAAATCAATCTAGTTTTTACTTTTCTTAAGTTCATCTACTTCACTTTGTAATTCCCTTATTTTAATAAATGCTATTGAGATTATTCCAAAGCTAGCTACTATTAGGAAAAGTATAAATGTAGTCATAATTCACACCCTTTGCCTTCTCACTATTGTTTTCTTTATACAAAGATATCATAAATATCAATATTCTTCAAAGTTTTACTTTAATAACTCTTTCAAGTTTATTTTCTCATATTGATAGAAAATACCATACATTTGAATAGCCAGTAGTTATACTATAAAAATGCATATTTATACTATTATTTTTTAAGTGTGTTTGTAATTATAATGCTATAATATATTTTATGGAGGTGATAAAATGAGTATCTCAAAATTAATTATATTTATTTTTTCTATTTTACTAGGTACTTATAATGTGTATTCCCTTTATAAAAATGAGAATAGATAAAATATTATCTACTTAACTTATAAAACCAAAATAAACATTAAAAACATCTACATTTTAAATATAATAAATTATGATTTGATTTTTTATTAAAAACACATTAATAAGCTAAATAACAAGCATGGTATAAAAAGTCAATTGTTTTAATTTTAAACGTTATATCTTATTACTTTTTAGTTATATAGCTAATTAACAAATATATTTTATTTAAAAAACGTACCTAAAAATAGTGAAATACATGGGGAGAAAAAACACGTGCAAATCTGGCCACTTAATTTTTAAAATATCGATATGGCCGGTTTTGCACGTGTTTTTTATAATATCTCATATTACTATTTTTTCGTATAACTTTATCCATCTAAATAAATTTTAATGGTATTTTTACTAGCTATCCTTAACCTATATATAAGTTCATTCTTATTATTCGTACTCCAATATTGACATTAATATTAATGATTCATAGTTTCCTTGATAATAAATGCACTCTCTAAGAATTCCTTCTTCTTTAAATCCTTGAGATTTATAAACACTTTGAGCTCTTTTATTTTTGTATCTAACATCTAACCATAATCGATGTGCCTTTAATTCACTAAATGAATATTCTTTAATTAATTTTAGACTTTCTTTGCCAAAACCTTTACCTTTATTGCAAATAACAAATCTTTTAAATTCAATATTGTGATTAGGATTATCTAAACCAGCCATAATTATATAACCTATTGACTTATTTGTTTTACTATCCTCAATTATTAGGTGTAGTATATCTGAATTTGATAAAGACTCTAAATGTTTATCTTTAGACCAATTCCCTATATACTTAGCATTTTCAGATTCATTTTCTGATTCAATTACAAAATCTAAATCCCTATATTCTGTTAATCTTAACGTAACTAAGTCAGATTTTTTGATAATCTTTTTCATATATTACCTCCCTTAAATCCTATTTAATATGTATAAAGTCATTATAGCTATACTTTTAGAAATTTATATAAATAATTATTTATTAGACAATAAGACAATTTAGATGATGTATGCGAATTCGACTTGGATTAAGTTAAACTTGAAATTATAAGCTATGCAATGGCTGTATTTACCGTTTCTCAAAATAATTATAGATATGTAATATTGTACCATAATCAAAAATGGAGGCTTTTTAGATAGTTATTCACAATTTTTCAATCACATTGAAATAATTTACTAAACTTTAGTATGTTATGAATTGCAAAAATTAAGTTTAAAACAAAATAAATTGTGATATAATATAAATATAAAAAGGAATTGAAATCTATTCGCAGTAGAGTGATATTCCAAATTAATTTATTTGAAATGCTTGAACTTGATTTTAATGTCAAGTTCTATACCACTCTTAGTTGGGCGACTAGAGTGGTTTTTTAATTTGTCATATATGTAATTAGTCAAAAGACCAAGACATATAGTGCTTAAAGCACCAACAATTATCTTTAGTTCCATACTTCTCACCTCCTTCCATTACGAAGTAGGCTAGAAGTTTTAATGGAACACCACTCTATAAATTTCAATTCCTGTTATTTATTATAACACAAAACATTCTGTTGTTTAAATTTTTAAACCCTTATATTTATTAAGATACATTTAATATAATAATTAAAATAAAAAAGAATTAAATTAAAATACATAGAAAAATTTTTAATTTAATATCCAAAGCTTTTTTGGTAAAATTATAGCCCTTAGATTCCAAACAAATGGATTCTAAGTTTTTTTTTGCTATTTATATTTAAATATGCTTTTTAAAGTAGTTAAATTTTTTATAAAACTGCAAGGTTTTTATAATTTAAATTGTATATAAGAGATGTAAAAGCTTTTATGATCTATCGGAAGTATGAAAGGGAGGAAGTAACTTGCAAGATGAATTGATTATTAAATATATAAAAAAGAAAAAACAGAAGGGAATAGAAATGCTAATAGACAAATACAGTGGTCTTGTTGCATCTGTTGTTAGAAGTAACTTAGGGAAATTAACAAACTATGAAGAAGAATGTATAAGCGATGCATTTATAGCCATTTGGGATAACATAGATAGTTTTGATAGAAATAAAAATTCATTTAAGAACTGGATTTGTGTAATAGCAAAATATAAAGCAATTAACTACAAGAAAAAATATCTATCTAAGTATGAAACATCTGAAATCAATGCGGATATTTATTACATAGACAAAAACTTACTTAGCCTTGAAATTAAAGAAGGTATAGAAGATATTTTTAAGCACTTAGACTCTAAAGATAAAGATATTTTTATAAAGTATTATTTAGAAGGCGTGGATGCTCCAGCAATAGCCAAGGAAAATAATTTAAGTGTATCTAGTTTTTATAGTCGATTATCTAGAGGTAGAAAAAAGATTAGAGAAGAAATCCGTAAATAAGGAGGTTAGTAGTTATGAATGAATATAAAACTTTTAATGATGTAGAATTTGATATAGATAACTATGAAGAGATTAATGTAAATAAAGAATTGATAAAATCTAAAGTAAAGTCTAAATTAAACAAAAGAAAAAACAAATCTAAGAAAATATTAGCCGCTGGTATATCTGGTATGATTATAATTGGTGGATTATTTGTATTTCGCCAACCTGTTTATGCAAATATGTATAAAGTAATATACGATATAAAAAATGCTTTAGGATTAGAGTCAAACTTAGATGACTATAAAACAGTAGTTGGAAAATCCATAACAGAAAATGGACTTACAATAACCCTAAATGAAGTTGTGCTAGATAAAGATACTCTAGTTGTATCTACAACGTATAAATATGGAAAAGAACTTGAAAATGGACATATTATGGGTTGTGCAAGTATTTATGTAAATGGAAAACTTATGGGATTAGGGGGAAGTGGCGGTGCTACTGCAATTGATAAAAATACAGTTGAAGAAGTACTTAGATATGACTTAGGTGAAGAAGTAAAAGGTGACTTAGATGTTAAAATAGTTTATTCTAATCCATTTTACTTTGAAAATAATATAGAAAAAACTATTATTGGAAAATGGATATTTGAATTTAAAACAAATGGAGATGAACTTGCTCTTGATACAAAAACTATAAAGTTAAATCAATCTTTTGATTTAGGAAAAGATGAAACAATAACATTAAAAGAATATAGAACTAATGCTTTAGGCTCTAATATACTCTATGATAGAAAAATTCATAATAAAGAATTAGTTTACTATGATATAAAGTTAGTAGGAAAGGATGATTTAAGTAATAATGTTGAGTTTTATTTAATAGGTACTGATGAAAATAAAGGCAAACTAAAATTAGCTAATTTAGATAAAAAACTAGATAAAAATGTAACAAAATTAAAGCTTGTACCTTATGCTGCAAAACAAGCAAATACAAGTGGTAAAATGAATGATGATTTCAAAAAAATTGGTGATGAATTTACAATAGATTTAAGTGAGTTAAAATAAAGTTTTCCTTTACAATCTAAAGTCATTGTAGTCTAAATAAATGGATTACGATGGCTTTTTTACTAGTTATCTCTAAATATATTTTAGAGAATAATTGAATATGCTATGATAAGTATTAAGGGGGGAGGTTTTTTATGTTTTTTAGTTGTTTAATTATGTCATTAATTTTTTTTATTGTAGCTTTCATATTTTTTATATTTAAAAATAAATCATGTATTTTAATAAGCGGATATAACTTCATACCCAAAGATCAAAGAAAAAATTATGATGAAACAAAACTTAGTAAAGATTTTGGAACTACTTTTTTTAAATATGGTTTAATATTTTTCTTAGGTGGAATTGGTTGTATAATGATTTCTAGTTGGTGTTTTTGGATATCATTTGCAATTTGGTTAATATATTTTTTAAGAAATACTAGCTTTAGCAATAAAATATTTGATAAGTATAAAATTAACTAATCTTAAAATTTTAGTTTAGAGACTAGTTTCATATTTCAAATAAAGTTAATACCCTTAGAATCCAAATAAATGGATTTTAAGGACAGTTTTACTACAACTCTTTAAACAAATTTTTAGAGAATAGTTTTTTTATATTGTATTGTTATCATTTTGTAATCTGAAATACCTTTTCTAATAGGTTAAACTATATATAAATAAATTTATTTGGAGGAAATTAATGACTGAAAAAATAAAAAAAGAAATAATTAGTTGGTTAAAAACTATAAGCGTATCAATGCTTTTAGCTTTCAGTATCACTCTTTTCATCAAGCCTACTATAGTTAACGGTGAATCAATGTATCCTACATTAAATAATAATGAATATTTAATAGTCAATAAACTTTCTTATATTAAGCAAGCTCCTAAGAGAGGAGATATACTTGTTTTTAAGACCGATTTAATTGACAATAAAACAAATAAAAAGAAAGACTTAGTTAAAAGAGTAATAGCATTACCTGCCGAACATATCGTTATCAAAGATGCTGAAGTTTTTATTGATGGTAAAAAATTAAATGAAGACTACTTACATGGTGTTAACACAGATGGAAACATAGATATGATTGTCCCCCCCAAATCATATATTTACTATGGGAGATAATAGACCTAAAAGTGGAGATAGTAGGGAAATTGGAGCTATTAATATTGATGATGTAATTGGAAAAGTTGATATAAGATTATATCCATTTAATAAAATCGGAACTGTAAAATAACTAATCTTAAAATTTGCATTTAGTGAATAGTTTAAAATATGAAAGAATGTATATATTATAAGTTTTGTATTTGAATATATACATTCTTTTATATTTTTTATGATTTTATTTTTTTAGTTTATTAAATAAGCAAATTTTAGCATTTAAATAAATTAATCACAAAGAAACTAATACATGAACCTCTAAATTTAGATTTAAAACTATTAAAATATATCTAAATGACCTATCACCCGAAAAAACATTTAAACCTTCTTAAAATGCTTCTCATTAGCTTATATGAGCATGATTTCTATTCAATTGCAGTCACTAAATTACATTTTTTTCACTTTTAGTTAATTTTAACTACATATATCTTTCTCATAATCTACAAAAACTTATATTATTTTAAATTTATATAGATTAAACAAAGTATATTATTTCAATATTGTTAATCCTTTAATGTCGTTTATTTTTTTAATAGATTAGTTCAGTTTAGAAAAAATAACCTTTACTAGTCTTTACTGTATTTAAGAAAGTATTTAAAGTATTTAATAGTATTTAGGCAAGCTTATAACTATTAGAATTACTAATATAGACCATTTTTAATATGACAAATGGGAAGTAAACTATGACATTTAGGAAGTGAACTATGACACTTAGGAAGTCTAACCATGACAAATAGGAAGTGAACTATGACATTTAGGAAGTAAACTATGACACTTAGGAAGTTTAATCATGACAAATGGGAAGTAAACTATGACATTTAGGAAATAAACTATGACAAATAAAATTTAGTTGTCATATTGCATGGATTATATTACCATTTATTATATAGACAAAATATTAGAGGTGGGAAATGAAAAAATCTGACTTAAGAAAACAATTTGGAACAGATGAAGATATAAAAGTACTAATGAAACATAACTCATTAGTTAAAGCTAGATATAACTTAACATTGGTCCAAAATAGAGTATTTGAACTTTTATTATATAAGTTTCAAAAAGAAAAAGACGGTATTTTAAGTTGTGAGATACATAGAGATGAATTGAAATTTTTAATAGGGAAAGAAAAAGACAAAACAATAAAGGGGATTAGTGATCTATTAGAGTCATTAAGATTAAAGGAAATTTTAATAGCTGAAAAGATTCAGGGTAAGGAAAAGTATAAATGGCATAGATTCGGACTTGTAAATGGGGCAACTTACGATGAAGATAAAGATACTTTTACAGTCAAAGCTACAGAGGAAATTTATACTTTAATACAGAATTATTATGACAAAAGGGAAGGGCATACTCCTATAAACTTAATAGTTAAATTAGGAATGAATAACTACTACGCTCAACGATTATATGACTTATTAAGGGTTTGGAGTGGCACTAAACAAATTATAAATTACAAGGTAGAGGAGTTAAAAGAACTTCTCCAAATAGAAGAAAAGTATAATTTATATGGGGACTTTAAGAGAAGGGTTATTCTTCCAGCTATAAAAGAACTTAATAACACTGGATATTTTGAAATAGAATTTAAAGAAAATAAAGTGGGGAGAAAAGTTGAGTCTATAGATTTTATAGTTAAGGACTTAGATAAAAGAAAATACTTTGGAAAAAGCATAGACATTGGAAATGAATTGACAGATTTTAAAAAAATGAAAGAATCGGCAATTACTGTAGATACATACGAAAAAGCAGATTTAATAATTGAAAACCCTAAAATAACTAAATTATATAAAGAAATGTACATACCTGATAAATTGGTTTTTACAAAAGGAACTTTAAGAAACTTTAAATTAGATTTTGAGGAAATTGATTTTAAAAATAAATACATGAAAAAAGCTTTTAATGATGCAGTTATGATTACATTTGATAGAGATGATGTTGAAAAGATTAAAGCAAGTTCGTATAAATTTTTTAAAGCTACCTTAGAGAATAAGGTTGTTGAATATAAGTTAGAAGAAGAAGGAGATATTCTCCATCAACAAGAAATGGATATGTTTTGGTAGATATAGAAATTTATATTTAAATTATAATTTATGAAAACTTATAGAATACATAAAAAATAGCTAGCAAGTATATTTAAATACAAGACTAGTTATTTTTTATTTTTAAAGAACAGTTCAGAATAGAAAAAGGGACCTTTACTAGTCTTTACTTAGTATTTAAAATAGTATTTATAGTATTTAATAGTATTTAGACATATCTGAAAGCATTGGAATTACTAATAAAATTAAACGTAAATGCGACAAGAGGGAACTGTAAGTACGACACATGGGAACCTTAAATACGATAGGAGGGAACTCTAAGTACGACACATGGGAACTTTAAATACGACAGGAGGGAACTCTAAGTACGACACATGGGAACTTTAAATACGCATATTTTAAAAAATTGACGTAATTCTATTTTTATATTAAATTATAATTAGTATTTATATGAATTATTGGGCGGAGGCATAAGAATGGATATAAATGAAAAAAATATAGTTATGAAAAATAATATAATTATAAAAGCTAAATATAATATATCTACATTAGAAAATAGAATATTTCTAATGCTTTTATATAAATTACAAAAAAATAATGATGATATTATCAAATGTGAAATATCTCATGAGGAATTTAAGACTATAATAAAGAAAAAGCAGACTAGTTCTGTAGATTCAATTTCAAATTTATTAGTTAATTTAAGAAAACAAAGTATATATTTTAAAGATGAAGAAGGCTGGGGGGAATATGGTTTTATCAATGGTTTTAAATATATAAAATCTAGAAAAACTTTTAAAATTGAGGCATCTAAAGAAATTCATAACTACATAAGAAACTATTTAGATACAGGTTATACTCCTATTAACTTAGCTATATTTTTCGGACTAATAAACCCAAATGCTCAAAGGTTTTACGATTTACTAAGATTATGGAGTGGAACTAAATCTATTATAAATTATAAAGTTGATGAGCTTAAGGAACTTTTGATGATAGAAGGAAAATATGATAGATACAATGATTTTAAGAGAAGAATTATAGTTCCAGCTATAAAAGAACTTAATAATACTGGATGTTTCAAGATAGATTTTAATGAAAATAAAGTTGGAAGAAGAGTTGATTCTATTGATTTTATAGTTAAAGATTTAGATAAACGAAAGTATTTTGCTAAAGATATTATAGTCAATAGCGAAGAACAAGAACAAATTTTATTGGATGAATGTTCAGTTGATGTAGAAGTTTTAGATAGTAAAGATTTAAAAGATATAAGTAAAAATTCTAATGTTGATGATTCAAAGGCAGTTGCAAATAATGTATATATACCTGATGAGAGTTTATTTACAAAAGGAACTTTAAGAAGGATTAAAATGGATTTTAAAGATATTGATTTTAAAAATGTATATATGGAAAGAGCATTTGAAGATGCAGTTATGATAACTCTTGATAAAGATGATGTTGAAAAAATCAAAGCAGGATCTTATAAGTTTTTCAAAGGAACATTGGAAAATAAGATTACTGAATATAAGTTAGAAGAAGAAGGGGATATTCTTCATCAACAAGAAATGGACTTATTTTGGTAAATATAGAAATTACTAATAAAATTAAATATAAATGCGACACATGGGAACCTTAAATGATAAAAAAAGAGAAGTGAAAATTTACAAGAGATCTCTTTATAGAAAAACTTAGGATTAATATTAGAAAATAAGAGTGTTAAATATAGATTATAATGAGAATGAAACCGAATACATAAGTAAGATATTGAATTATTTGATGAAGTTATTTAAAAAAAATACAAGTTAAAACAATAAAATAACTATATAAAAACTAAGTTTTTATATAGTTATTTTATTGTTTTAATAAAGTTTTAAATGTGAAAAAGTATATACGTGTATTTTAAATTTATATTAATTATCAAATAGTTAATATGTTATTTAGTATAAATAGTTTAATATGGTTTTTAATTTAAAGTTTATTATTTTTATTAAAAAATTAAAAATAAATGGAACTATTTGGATAAAAAATCAGTCTAATAATTGGAGATAGATAAAGTAAAATGTGGAAAGTAACATGTAAGGACATAGAATTTTAGGAGGAAGTAATGAAAAACTTAATAGAAAAAGCTAAAAAAGGGAATGAAGAATCTTTTTTTGAGTTGATTGAAGAAAATAAATTAGCTCTATATAAGGCTGCAAAATCTATTTTAAATGATGATG
The DNA here is from genome assembly GCF_023653455.1 of Paraclostridium ghonii. Taxonomy (GTDB): domain Bacteria; phylum Bacillota; class Clostridia; order Peptostreptococcales; family Peptostreptococcaceae; genus Paraclostridium; species Paraclostridium ghonii. Next base: position 12,983 of record NZ_JAKEDR010000029.1, on the reverse strand, counting down.
ATGATGTAGCAGATGCAATACAAGAAACAATAATATCTACATATAGAAATATAAAATCACTTAAAGATGATTCTTACTTCAAAACATGGTTGACGAAAATATTAATAAATAAATGCAAAGATATTATGGCTAAAAATAAAGAAGTATTGATTTTTGACAACTATAAAGAAGAAGGATATACGCAAGAATTCTTAATTAAATTTGAAATAGAAGAGATGTTAAATGTTTTATCAAAAGAACAAAAACTAGTTGTATCACTTTATTATATATCTCAATTTAACACTAGAGAAATAAGTGCAATATTGAAAGAATCAGAAGGTACTATTAAATCCAGGTTATCTAGGGCTAGAAATAAGTTAAGAAAAAATACTAAGATAATAAGGGAGGTATAAGTAATGGATCAAATGAACAAAGTTGATAAAATAATAGGTGGCAGTGAAATCCCACATTTTATAGATATGAGAATAAATGAAACAAAAGCGTTTATAAAAAGAGAAAAAAGAAGAAAAAAGGTCATTAAAAATACAGCTTTATCATTTGGAATGATTTGTGTTATTCTTTTAGGAATGAGTGTAACTCATCCCGCACTTGCAGAGAAAATACCGTTTCTAGGAAATGTAATGAATACATTAAAATCAGACAATGCATTATCTGAAAAAATGTCATTTGTTAAAGGCGTAAACAATAAAAATTTAAAATTAATAAATGAAAAAGCTGTAAGCAATGATATAGATATAACTGTGCAAGAAGCATATTGTGATGGGAGCAATATCTTTATAAGCTATCTAATAGAATCAAATAATAGTAAACTTAATAAATCAGATTATGTTGGGTTGAATAAAACTGTTAATGAAGGAGATATAAAAACTAGTTTTAGTGATGAAGAGTTAAGTGTAGTTGATTCTGCTACTAAAAAGATTGATGAAAATACTTATGTAGTATTACAATATATTGATTTAGTACCACTGATAGAGAAGGGAATAAATATAGAGGATACATTTGATTTAAAAATAAATATATCAAATCTTAGTATCTGGAATGAAACAGGATTGAAATATATAAAAGGTCATTGGAACTATAAATTAGCTATGAAAAAGGATGATAGTAAGAATATAAAGTTTGAACCTAACTTAGAAAATAATAAAGCTTTACTTAAAAAAGTTGTTTTAACTCCAGGAACTACTGAAGTAGAAGTAGATATACCTAAGGAGTTTGGGGATAGTGCGTATATACTAGCATATGATGATAAAGGTAATAAATTAGAGGGACATACATGTAGCTACAACTTAGAAAGCAAGATTGGAACATTAGAATATAAAAAATTTACTCCTATATCTAAAGATTCAGAGTATATTATAGTAAAAGTTGTAGATAAAAGTACTGATAACTTAGATGTATTTAGTGAGTTTAAACTACCATTAAAGTAGTAGATATAGTATTTTAAAAGACTATTAACCGTATTACAAATGAGTGATACAGTCAATAGTTTCTTATTTATACAAATTTCTTAACATCCTCTTTTTAATTCTATATCAATAAAAATATATCTTTAACTAAGATTAATATTATTAATTTTTTTTTCTTTTATCATTATTACTAAAATACCTAAAATAATAGATAACATGGAAATTATAAGTAATGTATAAAATAAATCTAAATATTTAACCATTATAGATGCAACACTTGTACTTACTAAAATTAACGAAGAACTTATAGTTTGAGATATCGTAAAGAAATCTAAGCAATACTCTCCACCATCATTTTGTATAAAACTAGTTGATGATATTTCCTGAATACCATTGTTTACACTTATACCAAGGACCATAATAAGTGTTAATATATAGCTATTGCTAGCACCAAATAATGCAAGAAATATTGAACCTAATACAGTTGCTATACCATATACCTTGGTAAAGTTCTTATTTTTTATTAATCTAGGTGTTATCATAGTTCCTATTAATAGACCTACCCCTAATACAGACATGATATGCCCATAAATTAATGATGAATTTTCAAACTTATAAGATACTATTGGAAATAAAGTATTAAGAGCCCCAAAGTTACAGTTTATTATCGAAGTTATTAATAGAAATTTAACTAGATGTTCTTTATTTATCCAAATCTTTTTTAATAAATACATATATTTTATCTTATTTTTATTTAAATTAGCAGTTACTGTATTTAAATCCTTTATGTCCATCTTTAATATAAAGTAAAGAGAAATAAAATAGCTAACTGAATTTATTATAATGACAATATATTGACCGAAAGAAGCCATTATAACCCCTCCTATGGACGGGCCAATTAACATCATCAATCTTGAAACTCCAGATATGTAAGAATTAGATTTAGTCATATATTTTTTATCAACTATATCTGGAATAAGACTGAACTTTATAGGATTGAAAATAGCGCTAAACATGCTAGTTATAAATGTGATTAAGTAAATGAAATAAATATCCTCAGTAAATAGATATCCTAAAAATATCATTCCTCTTACTACATCTGATATTGCCAGTAGACTTTTTTTACTAAACCGGGATGTAAGTTTTGTTAAAAAAGGAGCTATAAGAATAGTAGGTATAAATTTTAAAGCAGTATATACAGCCATTGATATAGGATCTTTCGTAATGCCATATACTATCAGTGGAATGGCGATATAACTAACCCAGTCTCCAAATGAGGAAATGGCTTGAGCTAGGTAAAAATTTTTGAAATTTTTGTTATTAAATATAGACGCACTAGCAATCAATTAATTCTCCTCCTTTAATTAGTAAATATATATTGTTTAAGAGACTTTGATTATAGAAATACATAAGGTAAAATAGATATTTTTATCTATTTTACCTTATGTGTAAAGCATAGTCAGTTAGTTATTCATATAGATTTTTACTTAAGACAATATTGAGTAGTAGATTGAGAAACTATGTTTTTGTCAAATTTTATAGTTTTTTCTTTATAGTTTTTTAATTTATTTAGCTTAGATTGAGACACGGACCTTCACCCCCTTTTACTATATTTAAAATTGATGAATTCAGTGCTGAATAAATCAATTCCCTATAAATATCAGGATCAATTTCAATTTTTTCTTCAATTACCAATGAAAAAAGTTCTTTTGCACTTAAGTTCCCATCGAAGGTAGTTAAGAGATCATAAGAAAATTCATTGATTTTAATTTGTGATCCTGTAGTATAGCAAAATAATTCTTTTTCCAATCCATCATCTTGATTAATATCAAATACTATAGAATTTTCATTAAAGATTAATTTAGAATTATTAAAATCATACTCTGAAGAATTAATGTATCCTTCAATTTGAACGAATCCATAAAAAATCAGATCCTCAATGGAATTTTTTATATTTGAGGTTATCTCTACTTCGAAGGTGTTCATATAATTATTTTTTAATAAATTAAACATAGTATTATCAATAATATAGACAGAATTATTATTGTTAGTATAAATACAATATATTTCAGACTTTTTTAAGCTCATAGTAGATATATCATAATTTAATTTTATAACTTCTATGTCACTATTATATTTAAGGTTAATGTATGAACCTGTATCTAATAAAATTCTAGTATTATATGTTTTTTCTGTTTTTAGATTTCGCATACAATTTAATAAAAACTTTTCCTCTTCTGAATATATTTGATTTGTCATGTCTTGGAATGGGTGTATTCCGAAGTTTTTTATATTAATATAAGGATCTTTATTATATTGTTCAGATAAATTTTTTGCTTCTAATTGACTCATACCATCAATTACATTGAAGTCATATTGAATATCTAAATCGTAGTAATCCGAGCCATTTTTTATAGAAACTCCATACTTATCTGGGTTTAACCAAACATCAGAATATTTATCTAATCCAAATACATCCCATCCAAATGTTGTGTTTGGATTGTTATACTTATGTCGAGACTCTTGATACATTTTTCTAGTAAACAATATTGTATTTAAAGCCTGTTCTCTTTTCTCTCCAGGAAACCCAACCATAAAAAACATATGAACTGAAATTCCTGCTTTAAAACAATTTTGTATTGTAGGATGTATCCAATCTTTTTTTATACCTTTTTGCATCTTATTTAAAATTTCTTGATTATATGACTCTAATCCAAATTGTATTTTTCTACATCCACCATCATAAAGTTCTTTACAAAATTCTTGTGTAAAGAGAGGTGAAAATCTGGTTTCTCCATACCATTTAAATGATAAACCTTCTTCTTTTATACATCGCGATAGTTTTAACATTTTATCAGGGGTAAATGTTTCATCAACAAAAGCGAAGTTCTCAACATTGTATTTTTTATTGAATAATTTCATATCATTGAAAACCGTACATATTTCTAAACTTCTATATTTGTCTTTGCTGGAATAAGGTATTGAACAAAAAGCACATTTAGAAAAACAACTTCTAGATGTAAATATAGGAATAACTTTTTCAGGCATATAATAATCGTCTAAAGGTAAATCATCATAATTTGCTGTTGTAAACTCATTAACATCAAGCGTATAAGAAGGGTTTATAATGAGTTTATCATCTTGTACATACATTAGATTAGGTACATCTTTTATATCAAGATCCCCATTTAAATATAACAATAAATTATGCAATGATTTTTCCCCTTCAAATGTCATTATAGAATCTATATATTTAAAGAAATCATGTTTATCTTTCCAACCTTGAGATATTCTAGTTATATAATTTCCTCCTACAGAAATATGTTTTATATTAGAACATTTTTCTTTAATTAACTTTGCAAGTGTAAGAGTAGGAATCAATTGTGAATTTCCAGTTATAGATAAAGCTACAGTGTTATAATTAGAAATTTTTATTTTTTTTATGATTCCATTATTAAAGAAATCTATAAATGGATTTTTATCAATGTCATCTAGGGATTGCATTACTTCATAAGAAGACCTAACAGAATAATCTAATGTAAATCTATTAAATTTAAAATCACCATCATAGGCTAAGCTTGTTAAATATAATGCATTAAATAATATATTTTTAGAAAAGTGAGCTTTATCAGAATCGTAATAATTTCTAGTTTTAATAATGTTTTTTGCTTCTTCGATATTTATTTTTACATTTTTCATTAATACTGCTTTAGAAAATTTTCTATATTGTTCCTTTTCTGACTTAGTCAGTTCGGATTTTAAATCTAGTATATTGAATTTTTCAAAGCATTTTTTATAACATTTATCTATAAATCTTTCTGAAAATATTTCATTATAAAAATCTAAATTTAAATCAATTACTGTAGAATTCATATTGTGTTTTTCTAAGTACCCTTTTAGGACAGGAAGAGCAGCATACGGTCCAAATGGACTCCATCCTGGAGGAAAGATTAATAATGGATTACATTTCATTTAAATCACCTTCTTGGTTAGAATTTGTTTAATAGTTATAAAACTTCTAAAATAAATATCTATACAACTTTATTATACTTTCTAGCTTAAAAATTAAATAAGTACTAACAAGGATATAGTTTTTCAATTATATTAATATATACTATCTCTAAAAATCTAATAAAGTAATCTAAAATTAAAATTCGTATGTAAATGTAAAAAAATCAGTAAAAGCAGACGATAAAGTGCATTTTTATTACATATAGTAAATCTTATAATATTTACTATATTCAAAATATAAGGAATTAGATTTTTCTAGAGATATATGGACAAATGAAATATTTAAAGATTTATAATGCAATATTAAATCCAGAAACTACTGATGTAGAATTAGATATACTACATTAAGTAAAAAATTTAAAATTAAACAAAGTTAAAAAATCATTAAATGATATAATTAAGTATAAATATTATAAAATAAATTCATATACAGAATTTGCTTCTTCTTTTTTACGTAAAAATATTTAAGTGTATATATATTATTTAATATGTGTATTTTTAGCTATTTTAAATAAAGGGGTAGAATATGAAAGAAATAGAATTTTTAAAACTTGGATTATATGAAGGTGAGATAGAAAATGATGTTTTAGCTAGAAAAAAAGAATTTGGTCATATAATGACTCAAACTAGAAGAAGAGCTAAGGGAGATAGCTGTTTACACTGCAAGGAAAAGAAATCTAGTTTCTGTAACTCACACTCAGTACCAGCATTTTGCCTAAGGAATATATCAACTAATGGAGCGGTGTATTATTCAAATACATTAATTAATATACCATTACTAGATGATGAGAAAGGAGTTAAAAATGCTGGAACATTTCAAATAATATGTAAAGAGTGCGATAGTACAATTTTTCAAGAATATGAAAATCCAGATAACTATGAAAAAGAAGCCACGCCTAAAATGTTAGCACAAATAGCTATGAAAAATTTTTTAAGGCATATAGGAAAAAGGATAAATGATCATGCATTGTATGAAATAATAGGAGAAAAGAATCCTCTTGCATTAGATTTTGTGAGAAAGATGCACAGTATTCAAGATGCTGAATTAGAGGAATATAAGAGAGATTATGAAAAAGCAAAAAGATTAAGTGAAATAAACTGTAATGAAGAATACTATCAATTTTATCATGAAAAATTAGACTATGTTGTACCTTTAGCGTTTCAAGGTAGTATAGCTCTTGTAACGGATTTAGATGGTGAAGTTTTAAATGATATATACGATAAAGATCGGAAATATAGGATACAAAATTTACATATTTGTATATTTCCACTAAAAGATACTAGTATCGTTATGATGTTCATGGATTCGAATGATAAAAGATATATGAATTTCTATAAAAAATTTAATAAGTTATCCCATGAGGATAAATTATCATTAGTTAATTACATAGTTTTCTTATATTCAGAGGATGTGTTTTTGTCAAAGGAAATACAAGATAAAGTGTTAAAAGACAAAAAGTTGGTTGAAGTTTCTCAACTAAGTTCACTTACATTTTTAATGGACAATTTTTCAAGTGCAATAGAAGAGGCAAAAAAAATATATGATTTAAGTAAGCATACAGAAATACCAAATCTATTAAGTGAAAAATATAAACTAAGATAGAATATATAGTAAAAGGTTATAGAGAATAACCGTATCACAAGGATGTGATACGGTTAAAAAATATTAGATATAGATTAAAAACAATAAATAAATTTGAGTTATTGTATAATAGAATTTTCTTTTTTTAATCTATGGATTTTTAGTAGATACTTTATAATTGTAAAAATAGATGAAAGTATTACTACTAAATTGGCTACAAGAGGAAATGAAATATTTAATATATATGGGCCTTGAACGCCACTAGCTAAAATAGAGAAACTAATAAAACCTATTATTAATAGTGTAATAATAAGGTTTTTATAGTGGTATATTTTAGATGGAATATCTGAAAATATATTAAACTCTTTTCCATTATTCTCTTTTTCAAAGTAAATCCAACCCCATTGTGTTGATACCGTATTAATATCTAAGCTAGATATAAAATCTATATAATCTTTATTTTTTTCATAAGTGAAAGGCTTTCTTCTTTCAATTTGATAAATATAAGCTCCATTTTCACAAGGCTCAAAGATGTATGTGAACCACTTTTTATCAATTAGTCTATATCCTTTTTTTGATAAAGTATTGAGCCATTTTGTTTCCTTTTCAATATCAAAGAATATCTTTGATTTATTCATAATTATTTATACTCCTTTACTTAACTATTTGATTAGCAACATTCAAAACATCATTTAATCTTTTTAATTCCTTATTTACAATTTCTTTTCCCAATTTTGTAATTAGATAATCTTTCTTTTTAGTTCCTTCGTGTACAAGCTCTATCCACTTTTTATCTACAAGTGTTTTTATTGCTCCATATAATGTACCAGCTCCTAAAATTAAACGACCATTTGTTTTTTCCTCAACAAACTGCATTATACCATAACCATGATTAGGGCTATATAGAGATAATAAAACGTATAATGTTACTTCTGTCAGGGCTCCACTTTTAATATTCTCTTTCAAAATATCACCTCTCTTTATTACGGTTAAAGATATATCACTAAACGTAATAAAAGTATATCGCCAACCGTAATATATATCAATTAAATTCTAAATACAAATATCGACACATTAATATATATTTTAGTTATAAATATGTAAATAGTGAGGAATTGACTTAATTTGATTAATTATTTAAGGATATTGTAAAAGTATGGTTTTAAATTGTTTTAAATAAGAGTTGAAATAAATAATATAGTGTGATATCTTTTAAATAAGAGGTGGTATAGTCCACCTATCCAATGAAGAGTAAGGAGTAATTAAAAATGGAATTAGATGAAAACAGCCCAATTCCCCTATATTATCAATTAGAAAATATAATTAGAAAAAGAATAGAAGAAGGTATATATAAGGTAGATGATAAAATTGCATCAGAAAGAACATTAAGTGAAGAATTAAATATAAGTAGAATGACTGTAAGTAAAGCAATTAATAATTTAGTTGAAGATGGTGTTTTGTATAGAAAGAGAGGGCAGGGAACTTTTGTATCTGAAAATAAAATAGAATTCTTCCCAGGATTTAAGGGATTTACTGAGATTATAGAGAATAAAGGAATGAAGCCATCAAGTAAAGTAGTATCTCAAAGTGTAATAATCCCCGACAGACATTTATGTGAAAAACTTAAAATTTCAGAAAATCAAAAAGTTATTTTTACACAAAGACTACGTTTAGCAGATAATCAAATTATTAATTTAGAGAAATCATATGTTCCTTATTATGTATGTTCAAAATTATTGGAAGTTGATTTATCTGTACAATCTATATATAAAGTTTTAAACTCTGAAGGGCACAAGCCTTCAACAGCAGAACAAGAAATTCAAGCTATAATATCAGATGATGAACTTAGTAAACTTCTACATATAAATGTTAATGATCCTGTTTTAAAACGTAAAAGAATAACTTATTCAAAAAATATTCCTATAGAATACACTATAAGTTATTACAGAGGTGATATTTACACTATGGTTATGACAATAAATAGTTAGTATTTAATATATAATGATCAATCTATTGAAAAATACAAAAAAGGGAGATGTATAGAAATGAAAAAATATAATGTTGTAATTGTTGGAGGAGCAAGTAGTTATACACCTGGAATAGTAAGAAGTATTATGAATGCTTATGATAGAATGCCTGTTGATAAGCTGGTTTTACAAGATGTTGATAGTGAAAAATTAGAAATGATGGGAAAATATCTTGAAATTTTATTTAGAGATGAAAAATTCCCAGCAGATGTTGAATGGACTACTTCTCGTGAGAAAGCTTTTAAAAATGCTGACTTTGTATTTACGCAAATTAGAACTGGTGGACTAGAGATGAGAGAACAAGATGAAAAAGTTTCATTAGCTCATGGTTTAGTAGGTCAGGAAACTTGTGGACCAGGAGGATTTGCTTTTGCAATGAGAAGTATTAAACCTATTATAGAAATAACTAAAGATGTAGTTAAATATGCTCCTGATGCTTGGATTATAAATTACTCTAATCCACTTCCTATTTTAGCAGAGGCTATTAGAAGAGAAGTTCCAAATTCAAAATCTTTATTTATTTGTGATATGCCAATAGTTCAGCAAATGGCTATGGCAGCAACTCTTGGGTATGAAGAAAAAGAGTTAATATTTGAGTACTTTGGGCTAAATCATTTTGGCTGGTTTACTTCAATCAAGAATAAAGAAGGAGAAGAACTACTGCCTAAATTAAAAGAAATAATGTTAAATGGGGAAGGTATGAAATTAATTGACTTTGGTCATTTGGACGAAAGTTGGATGAAAACATTTGCTAATATAGCTAAAGGGGTTAAAGCTTTCCCAGACTATATTCCATTAACATATATGCAATACTATTACTTCCCTGAAGCAATGGTTAAAAAATCAAATCCAAATTATACAAGAGCTAATGAGGTTATGGATGGAAGAAGAAAAGAAGTTTTTGATGAATGTAAAAGGGTTGTAGAGGCTAATTCAATTAAAGGTTATGAACATTCGTTAGATGCACATGGTGATTTTATTGTAGACCAAGCTGTTGCTATAGCTAATGATACTAATGAAAGATTTATGGTAAATGTAGTTAACAATGGAGTTTTCTCTAATATGGATGATGATATTATTATTGAGACATTTGGAACAATAAGTAAAGATGGTGCTAAAGTTGAAAAATCTATAGAAATTCCTAAGTTTTATAAATCTATGATGGTAAATCAAAATGCTTATGAAAAGTTAACAGTTGATGCAGCACTTGAAGGATCATATGATAAAGCTCTTAAAGCATTAACATTAAATGCCACAGTACCTTCAGTTGAAAAAGCAAAAGAAGTATTAGATGCTCTTATTGAAGTTAATAAAGGATATTTTCCTGAATTAAAATAATGTAAAAACTTATTAATAATCAACAAAAACAATTAAAAATTTCAAATATTTATTGTTACTTTCATTATTATAATTTTACAGTTAGATATTTTAAAGGTAATAAATATTGGCTTATAAAATTACAAATAGTAAGTAATATACTAGATTTGAGAGGATATTAAAGAAAAATAATAGTTAAAATAAATAAATAACTATATAAAAACTTAGTTTTTATATAGTTATTTTTGTTTTGATATAATTTTTAGATTTTTTAATTATATCAAAATTTTATCCATGTGTATTTTAAAGATATTACTTTAAATTTTCACCCTGTGCAACCATTTTATTACCTAAGCTAGATTTTACAGATGTAGTTATTAGACCTAAAAATATACCAAATAAAGCAGGTAAGACCCAACCTAATCCTTGTGAATATAGAGGGAATTTACTAAATAGATCAGAAACAAAACCTAATTTAAAACCTACTTGGCCTAAAGCATCCACAACACTTACAAGTCCAGTAAATAACATTGTAAACTTATAAACTAGAGAACTTTCTTTTAAAAAATTATCAAGCATTGCTAATACTATAAGCATTATTGCCATTGGATATATTGCATTTAATATAGGTACAGATATAGCAAGTATTTTAGTTAAACCTAAGTTAGCTAATGTCATACTAGAAAGAGCTAATATTCTAACAAAAGATTTATAAGATATCTTATTTGTAAGAGTTGTAAAATACTGGCTACAAGAAGTTATAAGTCCCACACTAGTAGTTAAGCAAGCTAATGTAAATGTAATAGCTAATAACAATGCTCCTGGCTTACCAAAAACATAAGTAGTAACATTAGTCAGTGTTTGAGCACCATTTTCAGTAGCACCAAATCTAAAACCACTAGTAGCACCTAAGTGAGCAAGTAATGAATATATTGCAACCAATAAAGTTCCAGCGATAAGTCCTGCTTTTATAGATAGAGAAACAACAGCTTTTTCACTTTGAACACCTTTAGATTTTATAGCTAAAGCTATAACTATACCGAAGTTTAGTGCAGCTATTGTATCCATTGTAAGATAACCATCTAAAAATCCTTTAACAAGAGGAGTAGTTAAATAATCTCCACTAGGTGCTCCGTAACTACCTAGAGGTTTAAATAATGATCCTAAAAATATTACAGATATTAAAAGTAAAAGTAAAGGCGTTAATACTTTACCCATACGATTTACTAGCTTTGTTGGAGAAAGTGAAAGCCAATACGCTACAGAAAAGAATATAAAAGTAAATAAAAACAATGCAAATGTTTTTGATACAGTTTCTGGCAAATAAGGTGATACTACCATTTCAAACGGTAAACTTCCAGCTCTTGGTATTCCTAAACCAGGGCCTATTGATAAATATACTAAAACTGTAAAAACTACTGCAAAACTATTATTAACTCTTTTTGCTAGATTTGTAAGTCCACCTGACTTAGCAACAGCTACTACCCCTAATATAGGAAAGCCTACAGATGTTATAAAAAATGATAACATAGCTATCCATGTGTTACTTCCTGCTGATTGACCTAGAAATGGCGGGAATATTAAATTTCCTGCTCCAAAGAATAAAGAAAAAAGCATTAGTCCTATAAGTAATAAATCTTTTTTTGATAAAGTGTTCATTTTAAAACCTCCAATTTGATTAATATTTTTTATTCACGCATTATATCACCTTCAATGTCCATAAATATGCACCCCTTTCTAAAAATAAAAAATTTGCTTAGCTTGAGCGATTACATCTGCGAATCACTTCATGTATCAAAATTTCATATCGCTAACGTCCACTTGTCAAGCTCGTGTCCCGTTACTCAAACGACTTAGTTCGTTACTCAAAACCCTTTTTTATGCTCAAAACATAGTAATTGGGATAACTAAGTTTCATAGGTATACACAGTGTTTTAAAAAGTGAAATATACTTAAGCATAAAAAAACCGCCCCTTGTAAAATACAAGGGACGGATTATCCGCGTTACCACCCTAATTCCACAAATAAAGGTATAATAAATAAACCTATTTGTAGCACTCAGTTACGTATCTATCAATACGCTTATCCTTTAACGGTGAAAGATGCCGACAATACTTACTAAAATCTGGTTCAGTATTGCTTCTCAGAGATGATTTTCAGTAGAATTTGTACATTGGTTTTCAGCAAACACCAACTCTCTGTAGAACAAAATAGTACTTACTTTTTCTCTTCGTAGAATTTGTTTTTATGTAATTTTATTTAAAAATGATTATATATATGATTTTAAAATATGTCAATAATAAAATTATTTTTATATATATTAAGGGATTATAACTTGTCTGATTTATAGATAAATTATAATCTCGACTGTTAAACTTGAGCAACGGACCTGATTTTCAAGGTCGTTGGCGACATGAGCAAAGTGAATTTTTTATGGATTTTATAAAATATAAATATAATTTCATTTAAATCAATTTTTTAGTAGACACTTATAATATTATTATTTAATATTTGAATTTATTTATATTTAAATATATCCTTATACATGACTAAAAATTTCATATTAGAGTTTATTAAATTATATAAAAAATTAATTTGAAATTTACAACTTATGGTATAAAATATTGAGTAATATAAACG
>NZ_JAKEDR010000289.1 GCF_023653455.1 Paraclostridium ghonii | reverse complement strand
GAGTAGGACGTAGCCGCGTAATCTTTTTTATTTTACCGTAGTTGTTGGTGGTTAGTGTTAGTTTGCACTTGAGGTCATAAAGCTGAGAAGATGCTTTAAATACCTCTACGTTGCAAACTAACGCTAACCACCTTTTTCATGTAGTAAAATAAAAAAGAATTACGCAACTACTATAGGTGATGAAGAATTAAAAGATGCTTTAAATGACCTCTGCGTTGCAAACTAACACTAACCACTTTTTCGTATAGTGAAATAGAAAAGAATCACACTTGCACGATATTAAGATATAAAAAGAGAGAAGATGCTTTAAAATAACCTCTGCATTGCAAACTAACACTAACCATCTTTTTCGTTAAAGGAAAATAAAAAAGAATTACGCTTGAGCGATATGAAAAAATAAATGGTTTAAATATAGGATAATACTATTGATTTTAAAATAAGGATAGATAAAAACTATTTAAAAAAATTGTCTAAAGATGTTACAATTTAAGATGTACTATATATTAGGAGGAGAATAATGAAAAAAATTTTATTATTATGTAGTTTGGCACTTATGATAACGTTATCTTTAGTGGGGTGTAGTAGTAAAGAAAAAGAATCTACTCAAGATGAAAAGAAATATAATTACTACACAGCAGATGAATTAAAAGAAGCGATAGAAGGTAAGAAAGATATTACACTTGTAGATATACAAGTTAAAGATGAATACGATAAACATCATATAAAAGGAACTATTCCTACTTATGCTTATCCAGCAGAAAAAAGTGAAGAAACAGCTAAGTTAGATAAAGTATTACCTAAATTAGAAGAAAATAAGAACCCTATAATAGTAGTATGCCCAGGAGGCGGTGGGGGAGCTAAGAGAACAATAGATTATTTAGAGTCTAAAGGAGTAAAATCAGACAGATTATTTATATTAGAAAATGGTCAAAAAGGTTGGCCTTACGATGAATTATTAGAAAAATAAATTTTGAAGCTATCTATAATATAGATAGCTTTTTTGAGCTTAAGGAGATTAAGCTTTTAAAAAACTTTTGATAACTTATGAAACTTAGTTATATCAATTACTATGTTTTAAGCGTAAAAAAGACTTTTGAGCAACGGGACACGAGTTTGCCGAGTTAACGTTGACAACATGAAATTTTGGCGACATAAAGTAATTCTCAGACGTAGTCGCTCAAGCGAAGCAAATTTTTTATAGATTTGAGTAATGTACTCACTTTTTAAAAATATTAGTTATATAAAATGGCTCGAATATGTAATTATTAAAATGTCTTGAGTTTTTAAAGAATTTTATGATTCTAATCTAAAAATAAACTTTATAACATTTATTTTAAATTTATGTTTAGTATAAATATTGTCGGGTATATATATACTACAACAACATAATAAATATTTTAGAAATTAATTAAAATTAATATATATATAAGGATAAAGGGAGGATTTTAATATGAAAAAATTTGTTTGTACAGTATGTGGATATATACATGAAGGAGAAGCTGCACCAGAAGTTTGTCCAGTATGTAAAGTAGGAGCTGAAAAGTTTGAAGAAATGAAAGGTGAAATGGTTTGGGCAGACGAGCATAGAATAGGAGTAGCACAAGGAGTAGATGCAGAGATAATAGAAGGATTAAGAGCTAACTTCACAGGAGAATGTACAGA
>NZ_JAKEDR010000288.1 GCF_023653455.1 Paraclostridium ghonii | reverse complement strand
TTAACATTTGATCATTCAAAAATGGGAACTTTAAAAGCATATCAATATATGAAAAATAATAAATAAAATAAACCCTCATTTATGAGGGTTTATTTTTTGTAATCTATTAATTTTCCTTCGTATAAATCTTTATGGTTTATATTTATATTGAATTCTCTGCATAAAACACGTACAGCAGCTAATTCATTATTAGTAATTATAGAAACTGTGTCACCTTTGTTGTTTCCTCTACCTGTTCTACCGCTTCTGTGGATATATTCGTTGCTACTAACAGGAAAATCTAAATTAAATACATGTGTTACATCTTTAATATCAAGTCCTCTAGCAGATAAATCAGATGAAACTAGTACTGTAGCTTTACCAGTTCTAAATTTATGCATAGCGTTTTTTCTATCCTCTTTGCTCATACTACCATATATGCATACAGAATTTCTGTTGTGGAAGTTTAGCTTATCATTTATAATTTCTATACTTTCTTCGTCATTTACAAAAACTATAGATTTTTTTGGATTAAGAGCAGCTAAAGATTTTCTAAGGCATTTAAATTTATCTCTTTTATCACATGATAAATACATATGATTTATATTTTTATTAATACTTACTTTAGGCTCTGTTTTTATTACTTTATGATCTTTCATAATATCACTTAATGTTTCAATGCACTTATCGTTAGCACTAGCAGAAAATGCTAATAATTGTCTATCTCTTAGTGTGCATTTTACTATGTCTTTAACTGTATTTATGTTTTTTGATGAAAGAAGGCTGTCTGCTTCATCTAGAACTATAGTTTTCACATTATGAACTTTTAATTTTTTCTGTTTTATTAAATCAAGTATTCTACCTGTAGTACCAACAACTATATGAGGTTTTGTAATTTTTATATTTTTAATTTGTTTTTGTATATTGACTTCTCCAATTAGAGGGAGTGTAGTTACATCTATAGTTGAGTTTTTAGAAAGTAATTTAATTTGGTCGACTATTTGGATAACAAGCTCATGAGTTGGTGCTAACACCATAACTTGAGTTTCTCTTTTCGTAGTATCTATTTTTTCAAATAGCGGAAGTAAGTAAGCTAATGTTTTTCCACTACCAGTTTCTGATTGGATTATTAAATCTTTATGATTTTTTATATCTTCATAAACTATAGATTGAATTTTATTTAAATTGTTTATTCCTTGCATTTGTAAGGCGTTAACTAGATTAGAATCTAAATTTATATCTTTAGGTTTATTCATTTTTTACTCCTTTTTTATATATTATTTCTAAATTAGATTTATAGTATAACATTAATTTAAACATAATTCAAAAGTATTAATTATAGGTAAATAAATTTGAATTAACATATATAGTTGTAATATAATATAAACTATGAAAATCAAAAAGGAGTATAATATTATGGGCAACAAAGTTGATGAAATTTTATTGAGATTAATTTTATGGAGAGAGGTTTTATATATACCTATTTATACTCTAATTTATGATTATGCAAATAAATTTTTTTGGATAGTAGTTATAATAGATAGGATTATAAATTTAATAATAATTGCAAAAAATATAGATGTAGATGAATTGTTTGATAAATTCTTAACTTCTTGCAAAGATAAAAAATTTGAAAGTTTAACTAAATTAGGTATATTTACTATAATAACTACGCCTATACTGTACATATT
>NZ_JAKEDR010000287.1 GCF_023653455.1 Paraclostridium ghonii | reverse complement strand
ACTCAATACACTTATTATTTGATACTATATTTTATATACCTAATTTAATTATAAAAATTTTAATGTTTACTAAAAATAAGTTAGGTAAATTAAAAAGAGTAAAAGTTAAATCGTAGGGGGGAGATTATGAACAAAAGAAAAAAATTTTTAGGTCAATATTTAATTGTTGGTATGTTTTTATCTTTTTTAGTAATGTCACTTATAGGTGGATTTACGACTCAAATATTTAAATCTGTTAAATATAATAATGAAATAGCTTACTTAAAAAAGGAAATAAAAGACACGGAAAAAGAAATTAAGAATCTAAAAGAATCTAAAAAAAGTTTGGATAATGATACATACATAGAAGATATAGCTAGAAATAGATTGAAAATGGTAAAACCAAATGAAATAATATATGTAGATATAAATAGAGGAAGTAATTAAATACTTCCTCTATTTGCATATACATATTTAAAATTAACGCTATAGGAGGTCAATTAAATGAAATTAGGAGCTATAGATATAGGAACAAATTCTATGAGGTTATTGGTGGCAGATTATATAGACGGGAAACTGCTTAATAGAGAAAAGTTTATAAATACAACAAGAATTGGGCAAGGAGTAGACAGTGAAGGATATTTATCTTCTGAAGCTATAAAAAGAAACATAGAAGCTTTAAAGGGATTTTCAAGACTGGCTAAATCTAAGGGATGTGAAAAAATTTATTGTATAGGAACATCAGCTTTAAGAGATAGTAAAAATAAACTAGATTTTGTAAAGTTATCTAAAGAGGAATCAGACATAGTTGTAGAAATAATAAGTGGAGAAGAAGAATCTAACTTAGGGTTTTTAGGGGTTTTACAGGGGCTAGAAAATAGAGATAACATATTAGTTATAGATATAGGTGGTGGATCTACAGAATTTATTTTAGGTGGATCTCAAGGGATTGAATTTTGTAAAAGTGAAAATGTGGGTGCGTTGAGGATGACTGAAAAATTTTTAAAAAAAGATCCAGTATCTGAAAAAGAATTCAAAGATATGGAAAATTTTATAACTAAGACTATAGCTGAGACTCTAGAGAAATTAAAAAAAGAAAAAATAAAGTCTATAGTAGGAATTGGAGGAACAATAACTTCTGTTTGTGCGATAAATCAAAAACTAGAATCATATTCTATGGAAAAAATTCATGGAAGTGAAGTATGCAAAAAAGATTTAGATATTATTTTACAAAATTTAAAAAACATGACATTAAATGATAAGAAAAGATTAAAAGGCCTACAGCCTAAACGAGCGGATATTATAACAGCTGGTGTAGCAATATTAAATATAATAATGAAAAATTTAGAAAAAGAAGATATTATAGTAAGCGAGTATGATAATTTGGAAGGCTTATTATGTCAAAATCCAAAAAAAATGTCTTAAGATTATAAGATATTAGTTACCTATTATGACAAAAAAGATATCTCCCATTTGTTACAATTGCAGTATGAAAATAACAGGGGGAGGTTTTTTTATGGAAAGAAGTATAGCTGTTAATAAGAGGAATTTAGTTTTTAAAAATATAGGACAAGTTAATCTTTTAGATTCCAATACACTAATTTTATGCTTGTTTGGTTTTTTACTTAGTAGAGCTATGGTAGTTGATAATATAGCTCCGTTGGGGGTAGCTTTTTTCTTATGTGTGTCTATTATAGATAAATATAAATTTCCTGTATTTATAGCTACATTAGCTGGAACAGTTTTATCGTTTAATCAAGTATCTAATATTATAAAATATTCAATATGTATAATTA
>NZ_JAKEDR010000286.1 GCF_023653455.1 Paraclostridium ghonii | reverse complement strand
TAATAATTTACTTTAATTTAGTAGTAACTTTAGAATCTATACAGGTGAAAATAAGTGAAGTACTATAAAAATATAAAAAATAAATGGTTAGTTCATCTAGAGAATAATTGTTAAAATACGCTATAAAAATATGTATAATCATTAATATTTATATAGAAGGAGGGGAGGATAAATGAAGTATTCAAGGTTAAAAATAAGCGTATTATTAGCTATAATGTTAATAGGGATAGTAAGTATAATTGGATGTAATAAAACACATAAAGAACAAGCCGAGGTAACTTTAGGTGAAAATGTGGAGAGGTTATTAAAATATAAAAATTCTTATATAGGAGACAATAGTGCTGTTGGGAACATATCAAATTACTTACTTGCAAATGATAAGTTAGAAGATTTTGAATTGAAAACTAATGAAAAACCATATGAAATTACATTAAAGTATAAAGAATTTGAAGATTCTAAAATTATTATAAGCACAAATGAAACAATTACACTTCCATTTTCAGATGTAATGATAAAAAACTCTATGGTTTTATTTTCTCTTATAAAAAATGTAGATATTATAAACTTAGAAATAGATGATGGATCAACTATTATATATAAAAAAGTTGAGTTAGTAGGTGCATATGGGTATAAATATGGAAAAAATTTAGAAAAAATAACAGAAAATAAAACTAGTCTAGAAAACTTTTTAAGTGGGGAAGTATAGTATGAAAACGGTGTTTGAATTTTATTATAAAATAGAGAAATGGCAAAAGATATTAAAAAAGTACCTAAAAAAGCTTTAAAGCAAATATAATAAGTTAAAATAAAAAATAACTATAGCAAATACAATGCTATGGTTATTTTGCGTGATAAGTAAAAATTAACAAATAAAATTGTAAAATATAGCGAAAATATTCGATATATATTGTATAATAAACTTAGAAATCAAACAAATAAGAGCATTATTATTGATATATAGCGTGCAGGGGTGATATTTATGAAAAATATAGTTTTAGAAACTGATAGACTAGTATTTAGAAAAATTTCTAAAGATGATTATGTGGTAATTGCTAATATGCTTCAAGATATTGAGGTTATGTATGCTTGGGAAAAGTCATTTTCAGATAAAGAAGTTAATTTATGGATAGAGGAGAATTTAAAAAGATATGAAAATGAAGGGTATAGTTATTTTTTAGTAGTAGAAAAAGCATCTAAAAAAACAGTTGGAGTTATGGGGCCTTTAATTGAAAATATAAATGAAGAAAAATTTATAGGAATAGGATATATTTTAAATAAGCAATTTTGGGGGAAAGGTTATGCAACTGAAGGAGCAAGAGCTTGTGTAGAGTATGCTTTTAATGAATTAAATGCAGATACAGTTATAGCTCAAATAAGAACAAATAATACAAGTTCCAAAAATGTAGCTAAAAGATTAAATATGAAAGAAGTAGATAAGTACATAAAAATATATGATAAAAAGGAAATGGAGCATTTGATTTATTCTATAAAACGTGAGGAATATTTAAACTTCTTTTAATTGTAACAATTGGGAAGCAATATAAATATTAATGAAAATTTAAAATGGTAAATTTTATTTATATAATTGTTTCACTGCCAGCGGAGAGAGGGCTAGGAACCCCCGTTCAGCTATTAGCAGATCTAGGACTAACCAAAATTGCTCTACCCCTTTATGAACAGTCTCATCTACATCTCCTACCTTCCCCTCCAACAGAGACGGGCTGGATCCAGGTGGCCTCGACACCCGTACGCCAGTACATAGACCGTGCCCATAGGG
>NZ_JAKEDR010000285.1 GCF_023653455.1 Paraclostridium ghonii | reverse complement strand
GGAAAAAAATTATCATATACTTATATTTAAAGAAATTAGAATATGTTATTAGAAAAATAGAGCATAATAAAATAGAGATTAATATAACAATATGCTAACTGGATTTTATTGGAAATGAATGTTACAATGTTTAAGGTTATTAGCATGATAAGGATGTGAATTGGATGAAAAGAAAAATATTATTTTTAATAACTGTTTTTACATTTATAATTTTTCTAGGGACTAGCGTTTATAGTAAATCTAATCAATTATCTACGAGAGAAAAGGTAAGTGATTTTAAGTATATGTACAATACTATAAAAGGCGGATATCCTTACCTAGATGTAAATGATAGATCTAATAATATAAATTGGTTAGAAAATAAAGATAAATATATAAAAAGAATTAAAAATACTAAAAATGATGAAGAATTTATAAAAGAAATATCAGATATATTATCTGAATTAAATAATAGGCATACTGAAGTAGTAGACAACAAAAAACGATATGAGATGTTTAAAAAAGCATATTCTAAAAACAATTGGTATGATTTTCTTAATGATAAAAAGGTTATAGACAGATATGATTCTATGAACTCTAACATTAAAATGTTTGAGGGTATTAGACTTAAAAAAGAGTTGATTTTAAAAGATGTGCTTAAAGATAGTGTTGGATACATATATTTGCCATCAATGGCATCAAGAAATGGATCTATGGAAAAAGACTTAAATATGATTGGAGATTATATTAACACATTAGACAACTATAAAGCTTTAATTATAGATATAAGAGGGAATATAGGTGGAAGCGATAGTTATTGGCAAGAAATAGTATCTAAACTTATAAATGATGATATTACAGTAAATGGATATAGAGTTTATAGAACCAATAGTAAATTAATTAAAGATTATACAGACCTAAGAAATATAAAATTAGAATCTATTGAAAAATTACCTCAAAACATAAAGAAAAATGCTCCAAAAGAAGTTTTTGAAAATTTTAGTGATTTCGAAAATACATTTTACACGATAAAAGCTAATAATAATTGTAAATTTAAAGGGAATATATATTTACTTACAGATGAAAAAGTATACTCATCATCAGAGTTTTTTGCAATGTTTTGCAAAGAAACTAAATTTGCAACCTTGATAGGACAAACTACTGGAGGTGATGGTGGGGGCTTAGATCCTGTTTTATTTAAGCTTGAAAATAGTGGATTGATAGTTAGAATGGCAAGTGGAATGTATTTGAATAAAGATGGCATATGCGATGAGGAAGTTAAAACAATACCAGATTTTAAAGTAAATGATTGCGAAAGAACTAAAAATTTTGAAGATGATAATTGCATAAAAAGGGTATTAGAGCTTGAAAATATTAATTAGAATAAAAAATTAAATTCAAATTTTATAATATAAAGGATATTTTAACGAGAATATAGAATTTTTTGATTAATATATTTTTAAGTTGTATAATAAAATGTACAAAGGAACATTACAACTGAAAGGATAGGTTAAAATGATAAAACAAGAAAAAAAATCAAAAAACTTAGGAATGAAAAGAGTTGCTGTATTTTTAATAATATTAGCATTCGTTGTAACTGCAGTAGCACCTATAGCTAGTTTTTTTATGTAGATTAATTGAAGAACAGCAAAATATAATGGGGTTTATTTTTAATTTATTATCTGTATAAAAGTAATATCTATGTCGGTATTTTGGTATTGGTAAATTTTATATTATGAAGTAAAACAAAAGATTATGTAATGAACTTTAGAGTTCTATATATAATCTTTTATTTTTTAAGCTTAAAGATATTACAC
>NZ_JAKEDR010000284.1 GCF_023653455.1 Paraclostridium ghonii | reverse complement strand
TCAGGGCATTTAACCGTAGGTTTCAATTTTCTCGACTCCTTTCTATAGGGGGAATGTGTTTTGTGGTGAAACCATTGTAAACCCTATCGGGGTCGAGATTCAAATATAAATAAGTTAACAGAATGTTTATTAGAGAGAGGAGATAATAATGAAAAAATATAGACTTTTCATAGTAGCTATAATAGCTGTAGGTGTTATATTTATAGGAACATCTAATCCTGCAAAAAATCTATATAGATATACAAATTTTATAAATAAAAATAATTTAACTGAAAAAGAAAATCAAGGTAAAGATACAAAAGCTAAAAATAATGAGCATTACATAATATGTATAGATCCAGGACACCAAGAAAAAGGAGATCCTAACCTAGAGCCAGTAGCTCCTGGATCAAGTTCTAAAAAGGCTAGAGTTTCATCAGGAGCAACAGGAGTAGCTACTAAAAAGCCAGAATATAAATTAAATTTAGAAGCATCAATAGTTTTAAAACATATTTTAGAAAATAAAGGTTATGATATTGTTATGACAAGAGAGCACAACGATGTAAATATAAGTAATGCAGAAAGAGCGACATTAGCTAATGATAAAAATGCAGATATGGTTATAAGAGTACATGCAGATAGCTTAGACAACTCAGGAAAAACTGGAGCTTCTATTTTAATTCCGCAAAAAGGTGGACAGTATACGGATAAGATTTTTGAAGATAGCAATAAATGTGCATTAAAGATTAAGGAAGAACTAGTAAAATCGAATATACAAGTAAATGGAATATTTGAGAGAAATGATTTGACTGGATTTAACTGGTCAAAGGTTCCTGTTGTATTAATAGAAATGGGATTTATGAGTAATTACAATGAAGATTTAATGATGTCAAATCCTGAATATCAAAGAAAAATGATGCAAAGTGTAGCAGATGGATTAGAAACATACTTAAAAGATAGAGAAAATAATAATTAAAAATAAACAAAAAGCTTAACAAATATTAAAAAAAGTAATATATTGTTAATATCGAAATAAAATTTAGGTTGCAAATTCAACTATTAGGTGATTACAATGAGAAAAAGAATAGAAAATGTTTATGGGAAAGCTCTATCAGGTACTTTTAAAGCAGTAAATCCAGTTAAGAAAAGTATAATAAATACAGACTGTGAAGTTCATATTTTTATACAGTCAAATGCACTAGAAATATTAAAAAATGAGGGTTATCTAAGACAATATAAATTTTTTGAAAATTATTTACCTCAAATAAATAAAGGGTTAGTATGGGCAGATCAAGATTTTAAAAGTTATCATCACTTTTACAATCCATATTTGAAAAGGGGAAAGTTTGGATATGAAGAAAATGCATTAACTTTA
This sequence comes from Paraclostridium ghonii, assembly GCF_023653455.1. Lineage (GTDB taxonomy): Bacteria > Bacillota > Clostridia > Peptostreptococcales > Peptostreptococcaceae > Paraclostridium > Paraclostridium ghonii. Next base: position 443 of record NZ_JAKEDR010000284.1, on the reverse strand, counting down.
ATAAATAAATACTATAATAAATCTATAAAGTTTTTTGCGCTAGATAAGATTGAACTTAGTTTATTTTACTTTGGAGCAGCATGTCATATACTTCAAGATTTAACGATACCTCAACATGCTAAAGGAAAACTATTAGACAACCACAGACAATTTGAAATATATGTAAAAAACAATTATATGTCTATATCAAGATTTAAAGCTAAAGATGGAATGATTAAAAAAAATAGCATAGAAGAATATGTTAACTATAATTCTAAGCAAGCTATAAGTTATGATAAAATGTATGGAAGTGTAAATAGCTTAAAAAATAAATTTTATATGCTATCAACAAAATGTTTACCATTAGCTCAAAAAACAACTGCTGGATTTTTAATAATGTTTTTTGACGAAATATTTAGTAATGAATAAAGCCCTCTTTTATATAAGAGGGCTTTATTCATTAC
>NZ_JAKEDR010000283.1 GCF_023653455.1 Paraclostridium ghonii | reverse complement strand
GTCCATCGCTCAGCTAATCATTATCTGAATATCTGGCTTGGTTGTTTGTTGTTTAATTCTTTAAAAAGAATTTATATAATTAACCTACTGTTTAATTTTCAAAGTTCATTTTCTCTTTTGTGTTTCGCCCTTTTCTTAAGGACAAGTAATACTATATCATCTTAGTTTAATAAGGTCAATACTTTTTTTAAATTTAATTTTAATTTTTTAATTTTTTAGTTTTTATGTTGAAATTTACAAATAAAACATACGCTTTAACAATACCTTATACTCTATATTTAAATAATTAAAGCAGTCATTATAAAACCTTGACTACTTTAATTACTATGTATATCTAGTCAACTTGACTTAATAATCTTTTAGTTATATCTCTAAGTTTCATTTCTCCAACTTCTGCATGAGTTATAGCAACAACTGCTTTAATTCTATCTTCTGAATTGTCCCATTTGTAAGATCTTACATTAAGCATAGCTCCTTCTGGCATTAATTCTTCTAAATCTACACCTAATTCATCAGTTAGCGTCATATACTCATCAAATAAGTCTTCTGTTTCTAGCTCATTTAATTCATATTCTTCTTTTATTATTTCATTTAATGCTTCGATATCTATACTAATTTGAAAGGCAATAGTATCTTCTCTTTTAGACCCTTTACTTAAATCCTTATCTACTCTAAAAGAACTTTCATTCCCTATTAATGATTTAATTTCTTCACTATCTATAATTTCATTACCGAATAATATGTACATGTGTATTTCTCCTCATTCTATGTTAATTATTATTTAGCCAAAGATTCAATTAAACAGCCCTCCAAAGAATTTTTTATTCCTTTTTCTTTTGCAACCCTTATCAAGTAGGAGTATTTTGATTTTTTAGCTTCTAAATCATATATAGCCACATCTATTAATTCTGGATCACTAACAAATTGAAAAAAATTCTCTGCATTTTTAATTTCTAATTGTGCTGCTTTTATCTCTTTTATAATTTTTTTATTCTCTATATCTTGCTTTAAGCTTTTATTTCTAGGCATAATTCTTCCTCCAATAAAGTTTTAATATATACCTAGAATCTTGACAAAAACAAGTTTACATATACCTATGTAATTCTTTTTTATGTATATCTTACATCTTTAATATTGTTTTGACAATATATAAATATTTACAAATTATACAATAAAAAAATTCACTTTACTTAAGTGACTACATATGATAATCACTCATGTCCCAATTACCTTAAGATATAAGTCCATTGCTCTAGTTTATAAGTTGGGAATTATATTTATCCATAGTTTAGGATTAAATATAATTTTTAAAAAATAAAAAAACATCTAATTCGGTTTGAATTAGATGTTTAACACTGGTGGGATTAACAGGGCTCGAACCTGTGACCCCCTGCTTGTAAGGCAGGTGCTCTCCCAGCTGAGCTATAATCCCGGATATATATGGTGCGCCCAAAGGGACTCGAACCCCTAACCTTCTGATTCGTAGTCAGACACTCTATCCAGTTGAGCTATAGGCGCATTATTTGGAGGCGACACCCAGATTCGAACTGGGGATCAAGGAGTTGCAGTCCACTGCCTTACCACTTGGCTATGTCGCCACTTTTAAATATATAAAAAAATGGTGATCCATCCGCGACTCGAACGCGGGACACCCTGATTAAAAGTCAGGTGCTCTACCGACTGAGCTAATGGATCAACTTATATGGGGTGGATAATGAGAGTCGAACTCACGACCTCCAGAGCCACAATCTGGCGCTCTAACCAACTGAGCTATACCCACCATACTTGGTCGAGGTGGAGGGACTCGAACCCCCGGCCCCATGGTCCCAA
>NZ_JAKEDR010000282.1 GCF_023653455.1 Paraclostridium ghonii | reverse complement strand
GATTTTATCATTATGCAATAATGGCTTTTTATCCAGTCCTCTTAAATTATCTGGTATTATTACTTGTGTTTTTTCATTAAGTTTTTGCATTAATGTAAATTCATTTTCATTATTTAAATCATATAATGACCCGTATACACTTTGTGTAAATTTATATGGAGAAGCAGTCGATAAAACCACATTGACATGCTCTTTATCTATATTATCCAATAATACCTTATAAGCTACTGCAGTATGAGTGTCTAGAAGATAGCCATCTTTTTCATAAATATTCTTGATGATATCTGTTGTTTCATCGTTAGTAGCGTATCCACAGCTAAATTCCTTTTGAATTTGTTGCAGCATATTCTCTTTAATCTGAAACTCTCCTTTAGTATTTAATTCATTCATAATTTCATTTATATAAGCATCATCACAACCACTAACATAGTATAATAAACGTTCAAGATTACTTGAAATTAAAATATCCATGCTTGGAGAAATTGTTTTTAAAAATTTACGTTTACGATTATAGATACCAGTCTGTAAAAAATCATATAAAACATTATTTTCATTGGATGCGCAAATCAATTTGTTAATTGGAAGACCGATCTGCTTTGCATAGTATCCGGCAAGAATATTACCAAAATTACCAGTTGGTACAACAAAATTAATCTTATCCCCTAATTCAATCTTATTATTTTGAACTAATTTAACATAAGCATAAACATAATATACTATTTGTGGAATTAAACGACCAATATTAATTGAATTGGCGCTAGAAAGTTTAATTCCCTTAGAAGCAAGTTCTGCTTTAAAATCATCATCAACAAAAACATTTTTAATTCCTGTTTGAGCATCATCAAAATTTCCTTCTATAGCACATACCTTTGTATTTTTTCCTTCTTGTGTTTTCATCTGTGTTTTTTGAACAGTACTTACTCCATTATCAGGGTAAAACACCATGATTTTTGTACGATCCACGTCCTTAAATCCTTCAAGAGCAGCTTTACCTGTATCTCCACTAGTGGCAGTAAGGATTAAAATATCCTCTTTACAATCTGATTTTGACAATGAATGTTTTATAAATTGTGGAAGTATAGACAAACCAATATCTTTGAAAGCAGAAGTTGGACCATTAAACAATTCAAGGATAAAACCATCACTTAACTCAATAAGTGGTGTAATTTCTTCTTTAGAAAATTTATTCTGATAAGCATTATATACACAATTTTTTATCTCTTCTTCACTAAAGTCATGTAAAAATAATTTTAATACTTCAATAGCAATCTGATAGTAATCCTTTTTTAAAAGTGATTTAATATCAAGGTTTAAAGTATTAATATCACGTAATACAAACAGTCCGCCCTCACTACTTAGCCCCTGAAGTATTGCTTCACTAGCCCTCTTTTTAACATTTTTATTTCTAGTACTTTCATAGTATTTATTCATAAAATCCCTCCTTGCTTTCTTATTTTATCTATGATACAATGTTTTCTATTCAAAGACAAGTGTTTTTTATAGAAAGACATAAAATAGGGGGACAAAACATGAATATAGCAATATTAGGATTTGGAACAGTAGGAAGTGGTGTTTATGAAATTATAAAAAATAATAAATCTTCTTTTTTAAATGATATAAATGTCACTAAAATCTTGGATCTTCCACACAATAAAAATGGTATGGATATCATTACAAGTGATATAAATGATATTTTAAATGATAATACAATTGATTTAGTAGTAGAAACAATTGGTGGTTTACATCCAGCTTACGAGTATATTATGAGTGCTTTACTAAGCAAAAAACATGTAGTAACAGCTAATAAAGCTGTTGTGGCGGCTTATTTAAATGAG
>NZ_JAKEDR010000281.1 GCF_023653455.1 Paraclostridium ghonii | reverse complement strand
TAATTTAAAAGCCTTAAAGTAAAAATTAAGTAATAACATTAAATAAAAAACACAAAAAGAATATAAAAAAACAAAACATATATATGTGGTTATATAATACTTACAAATTACAATTATTTCCAATTTTGCTATAATATAAGTAGGGGAAAAATAGATACATATATTGGGAGGGAGATTATTTGGTATATATAGGAGAAAGGTATGAAATTTTAGAAGAAATAGGAAGATGTTCTAACTCATGCTTATATAAAGGCATAGATTCTTACGATAAGCAACTTGTCATTATAAATATCATAGATAAAGGTGTAATTAGAAGTAAAAAATTTATATCAAATTTGATAGATGAATCAACATCCATAAATGAAATAGACTCACCAAATATACTTAAAATTAGAGATGTAGGAATGGATAAACTAGAAAATGGAAATGAGTTATATTATGTTGTAAGTGAATATATGGAAGGGAGTACTTTAAAGCAGTTAACTAAATATCACAAACTTAATATGGGGGAAATAATTATTATATTCAGACAAATTTTAAACGCATTAGAAGTTATACATAGCTATGATGTATATCATGGGTGCTTACAACCTAGCAATATAATTATAGATGAGGGATATACTGTAAAATTAAGTAATATTGGTATTATAAAATCTAATAACAAAATTTTTAAGAATGGAATAAAAAGATTTTCTAAAAATTTAAAATATATGTGTCCTCATCAAATATGTCTTGGTTATACAGATAAAAGTAGTGATTTTCATGCGCTTGGAGTTATTATGTTTGAGTTGATATTTGGGGAGAATCCCTTTGAAAATTTAGACAATGAAGAAGATATTATAAAAAGAATGGATAAAGGCATAAATTGGAAAGATATTAACACACAAAATATTCCTGATAAAATATTAAATATAGTAAAAAAATTATTAAGCAGAAAACATAGATATGAAACACCCCAAGAAATTATGATAGATTTAAGTGAATATCTTTATGAGGTTGAAAATATATGTGAAGAAAATTTAGATATACATAACAATGAAGAAAAAACAGACAATAAACATATACATAGATGTGGTAAATTTGCAGTATTAGGTGTAATTGCTGTTATGTCATTTTTGTTTATTGGAATGACAATTAAGTAAAGCTGTTTCAAAGTTAAACTTTGAAACAGCTTTTTTAATTCGTAGGAAATTAATTGTAATATTTATTTTCAGCTTATTATTTATGCAATTTATGTAATATGAATAAAAATTTATTAATATCAAAAAATAATTATTATAAAATTTTTTTGGAGGAAGTATAGTCAATGATAAAAAAAAACGAAGAAGATAAAAAAATAGAATGCATAGATTATACTAATCTAATATTTGATGATGTAATTGTTATAAATGCAAGAAAAATATATGAATTAAGTCAAAATAGGAATATAGATTTTTCAAATGAAATTTTTAATAAAGATGTATTATTTGATAATTGCGAATTTAAAAAAGATATATTTTTTGAAAATATTATATTTAAAAATAACGTATCTTTTAATAACTGCATTTTTTACGGGGACTGTATATTTAAAAATGTAGAATTTAGTAAAGAATTAACTAGTAAAAAGATATTTATACATTCAAGAATAAAAGGTCAAAAAATTTCTTTTGAAAATATAAAAAACATGCCTAGATTAGATGGGATTTTTTTTAGCAACTGCTGTAAGGTTTTGCTTAAAGATATAAAATACGAAAAATATGATTATGAAAACGCAAAAATTAATTACAGGATAGCTAAAAATCAATCTAGTATAACGGGAGATTATGAAAAATTAGGACATTACTATTATATGGAAAGATATTATGGAGGTAAATGTATAAAGAG
>NZ_JAKEDR010000280.1 GCF_023653455.1 Paraclostridium ghonii | reverse complement strand
ATATTAAGTGCACTTAATATGCCAGCATTCTTATTAGCACCAATAGCAGGAATACTAATGTCAGCAGCAACTGCATCTACAACAGCAGGAGCAACAATAGCATCAGCAACATTTGCACCAGCTATAATAGCATCTGGAGTATCACCATTAGCAGGTGGAGCAATGGTACACACAGGAGCTACAGTACTTGATCACTTACCACATGGATCATTCTTCCATGCAACAGCAGGAGCTACTAATATGGATATAAGTGATCGTTTAAAATTAATACCATATGAATCTTTAATTGGGCTTTCAATGACAATAGTCTCAACTATAATATGGGGAATAATAATCTAGAAGGACAATGGAGGACAGCATATGATAAATAGTAGAAAAAGAACTAAAATAGTATGTACATTAGGACCAGCATCAGATAAGGAAGAAATATTAAAAGAACTTATAAAAAATGGATTAAATGTATGCAGATTTAACTTTTCTCATGGATCGCATGAAGAGCATAAACAAAGAATTGATTTAGTGAAAAAAGTTAGAGAAGAGCTAAATGAAGCAATCGCAATATTACTAGATACAAAAGGTCCAGAAATAAGAACAGGAAACTTTGATGAACCTGAAGTATTGTTAGAAGAAGGACAAAAGTTCACTATAACAATGAAAGATGTTATGGGTAATAAAAATATATGTACAGTAAGCTATAAGGGTTTAGCAAAAGATGTAGTACCTGGAGACGTTATATTAATAGATGATGGATTAGTAGGCTTAAGAGTTGAAGAAGTTCAAAATGATGAAATAATTTGTACAGTTGAAAACTCAGGAATAGTTAAAAATCACAAAGGAGTTAATGTACCAGGTGTAAAAATAAATCTACCAGCACTTACACAAAAAGATATAAGTGATATAGAATTTGGTATAGAACAAGGTATAGACTATATAGCTGCTTCTTTTGTTAGAAAAGCATCGGATGTTTTAGCTATAAGAGAAGTTTTAGAAAATAATAATGCAACGCATATACAAATAATATCTAAAATAGAAAATCAAGAAGGTATAGATAATATAGATGAAATAATAAAAGTTTCTGATGGGATAATGGTAGCAAGAGGAGATTTAGGAGTTGAAATTCCTACAGAAGAAATACCAATAGCTCAAAAGATGATGATAAGAAAATGCAATGAAGTAGGAAAGCCAGTAATAACAGCGACTCAAATGTTAGATTCTATGATGAGAAATCCTAGACCTACAAGAGCAGAAGTAACAGATGTTGCAAATGCTATATACGATGGAACAGATGCAATAATGTTATCAGGAGAAACTGCAGCTGGTAAATATCCTGTTGAAGCTGTAAACACTATGGCTACAATAGCAAAAAGAACAGAAGAAACTTTAAACTATAATGAATTACTTAAGAAGAAAAAGTTAAAAGAAGTAAATGTAACAAATGCTATAAGTCACGCTACATGCACAACTGCAATCGATTTAAATGCAGCGTCAATAATAACTTTTACATCAAGTGGGCATACAGCAAGAATGGTTTCTAAGTTTAGACCTCAGTGTCCTATAATTGCAACAACAGAAGATGAAGGAGTTATTAGAAGATTAGCTTTAACTTGGGGAGTATATCCTGTAAAAACATCTAATGTAGCGAATACAGATGATATGATAGCTAATTCTATAAAAGCTGTTACGGATTTGAATTACTTAAAACAAGGTGATTTAGTAGTAATAAGTGCAGGAGTACCAACAGGTGTACCAGGAACTACAAATATGATAAAAGTTCACTCAATAGATAAATAATATGATTAATCCTTTTCATTTACTTTGAAGGGAGTACTCGGGTGAATATATAAGTTTTGCTCCCAAAGCTGGAAAGATGCTTTGAAGGTCGCTAAAACTTATATATTCACCCTTCGTATGTTTAGATGAGAGTTTTGCTCC
>NZ_JAKEDR010000028.1 GCF_023653455.1 Paraclostridium ghonii | reverse complement strand
ATATAATATAAAATCCGATCCAAGATATTTAATAAATTTAGAAATTGGAGATGTAAAATCTGATCCAATTTTAAATAATATTAAGGTTGTATCTAGAACTTTTTCCGATAACATATTAAATATAGGATTAGTTTCTAAATCGGGCAATTATAAATTTAAATTTAAAAGAGCTTAGTCGTTAGATTCTAAATATTTAACAAAAACTTGTTCATCAGTATTTGTTAAAAAGCAAAGTTCTTTTATAAGGCTATTTCTAAGATCGATAAAATCTTCTAAATTTGTATTTTCATAAGTATATTCTAATGCTTTTATAATAAGCAATAAATCTCTTTTAGATAGTTCATCTATAGATACTTTGTCAAACAATTTCATATAATACTTCCTTTCATATATAATTTAGTAATTAAGAAATTTATAATATGATATAATTCTACAATAATATAAAAAAACCTTCTTTTTATACATAATGTTAGAAAAAATAGTACACATAACATTTTAACAAAAAAAATATAATTATAGCTAATAAAATTAAAAAAGAGGTGATTAAGTTGAAAATACTGTTAACAACATTAAATTCAAAGTTCATACATACGAATTTAGGAATAAGATATCTAAACCAGATGATTAAAGATATTGAGGATATAGATGTAGATATAAGAGAATATACAATAAATAATGAATTAGATTTCATACTAAAAGATATATATTCTAATAGTTATGACGTAATATTGTTCTCAACTTATATATGGAATGTAAATGACATAGTTAAAATATGTAATAACTTAAAAAAAGTTAATCCAAATATAAAAATTGCTTTAGGTGGTCCTGAGGTAACTTATGATAGTGAAGAGTCTATGAGTAAATATGATTTCATAGATTATATACTTTATGGAGAAGGGGAACTTATAGTTAAAGATTTTACAAAGTATCTAAGAGGTTATATGAATATAGAGGATGTAGATGGAGTTGTTTACAGAGATAATGGTAAAGTTATAAAAAATAAACCAATGAAGCCTATAGAGAATCTAGATATAATACCTAGTCCATATGAAAATTTAAATAAGGAAGAATATGAGAACAGAATAGTATATTATGAAACGTCTAGAGGGTGCCCTTTTAACTGCCAGTACTGTTTATCATCTACTTTGCAAGGACTTAGATATTTCAGTATAGATAGAGTAAAAAAAGATTTAAAGGCACTTATAGATGCTAGAGTATCTCAAATAAAGTTTATAGATAGAACATTTAATGCAAATAAAAAGTTTGCAATGGAGATAATGAAGTTTTTAATGGAAAATGATAATGATTATACAACATACCACTTTGAAGTTACAGCTCATTTACTAACTGAAGATATGTTAGAGTTTTTAAAAGGATGTAAAGAAGGATTGTTTCAATTTGAAATCGGTGTTCAAACTACAAACGAAAAAGTATTAGAAGCTGTAGGAAGAAGAGATGATTTTAGTAAACTTTCGTATGTAGTCCAAAAGATAGCTTCATATAGAAATATACATCAACATCTAGATTTAATAGCGGGATTACCATATGAAGATTATAAAAGTTTTGAAAACTCATTTAATGATGTTTTCAACTTAGGTATAGAACATCTGCAACTAGGATTTCTAAAAATGATAAAAGGAACAGGAATAAGAAATAATGCAGATGAGCATGAATTTAGATATAAGGATTATCCTCCTTATGAAGTTTTATATAACAAATATATAACTTACAACGAAATTTTAAAATTAAAGGATATAGAAGAAATACTAGAGAAATACTTTAATTCAAAAAACTTTGTTCTTTCAATGCGATATATAATACATAACTATTATAAAGAAAGTCCATTTAAGTTTTTTGAGGATTTTGCAACTTACTTTGATAAAAATGGGTACTTCAATATGGCACAAGGTAAAAATCAATTATATAAAATACTATTAGATTTTTACGTACAAAAAATTAATGAAAATATAGAATTATTCACTGAAATTATAAAGTATGATTATATATCTTTAGGAAAAACATCAAATTTACCGATATTTATGAGCAAAATAGAAATTGAAGATTTTAAAAATAAATGTCATTTATTTTTACAAAATGAAGAAAATATATTAAAATATATACCTAGATTTGAAAATACTCCTGCTAAACAAATAATAAAGAATGTACATTTTGAACCTTTTAAATATGATATATTAAAATTAAAAGAAGATATAAAAATGAATTTAGATCCAACGGAAAGTATAGTGTTATTTGTTTATGATGATAAAAAGGTGTTTGAGAAATCTAAATCATACACAGTAGAAATTTAGGAGGTAAAAATGAAGTTTAGAGTTGAAAAATATGTATTGAATAAAGCTGAGGAATTAGCGTTTTTAAGAATAAAAAATGGAGCAGATTTTAATTTAAAAGGATATACATTCCCACAAGATGGACTAGATGTTCCTATAAAAAATGATGTATTAGTCAAAGGAATAAAAACTAATACTGCTGAAAATGGACTAAGTTCTATGTCTATTGCAGATGCAATGATATATATAATGGGAATTGATAGCAACTTTAAATATAATGATGAATATAAAAAATTTCTTAAAGCTATAGAAAAAAATTTAGAATTAGATTTAAAATCATATATGGGATACATGTCTAGAAAATATTTTGAAGTTGGAGATTATACGGATTCACTAATATATTTAAAATGTAGCGTAAGTTTATACCAAGATGATGTAGATGTACTTTATCACTATGCAATAGTATGTCAAGAATTAGCTAAGCAACATCAAAAAAATGGTGATGAAAAGCCAATGGAAGCATTTTTATTAGATGCAATAGAAAGCTTAGAAAAAGTTAGAGATTTAGATGAAACATTTGCACTTGCTCATTACCACTTAGGATACCATTATTATAATCAAAATCAATATATAAAAAGTAAAGTTACTTGGGAAGAAGCTATAAAATTAGGTTTATCAGAGGATTTAACATCTGAAATACAAGAACTTTTAGGAAAGATGGACTTTAAAGTTCAATATGAAGAAGGATATAATTTAGTTTTCCAAGGCAAAAATGAAGAAGGTTTAGAAAAGTTACTTCCATTAGCTGATGAACATGGAGACTGGTGGAACTTACTATTTATGATAGGTCTTGCTTATAGAAATATGAATGATACAGGGCAAGCTAAAAAGTATTTTGAAAAGATACTTATAATAAGACCAAACCAAGTAGATACTTTGGTTGAATTAGGCCTTTGTGAAGCATCTAGTTATAATATTAAAGGAGCTATAGAGTACTTTGAAAAAGCTGCTAAATTAAAAAAAGAGGACCCAGAGATACTTTGTAATTTAGGTATGGCATATTTAAATGATGGAGACTTAGATAATGCTACTTACTATATAGAAAGAGCATATGAAATAGAGCCTCAAGATGAAGTTACAGTTGCTTGTTTAAGAGAACTAGATAATTTTAGATAATAAGTAAAAGCTATAAAGAGTAAATCTTTATAGCTTTTTTTAGAAACGTACGAAGTCGTTTGAGTAACGGGACGCGAGTTTGCCGAGTGGACGTTGACAACATGAAATTTTGGCGACATAAAAGTAGTTCGTAGACGTAGTCGCTCAAGTGAAGCGAATCTTTTATAACTTTTGTTTTATAAAAAGGAGTAAATAAGCATACGTCAAATAAGTTAATTGTAGCCTTAAAATTTATTTATAATATAGCAAAAGCAAAGATATGAGGAGGAGTTACAATGATTAACAGTTTAGAAGATATAATAAAGGAATTAAAGGTAAATAAAAGTGTTAAATTAGCAGTAGCAGCAGCTCAGGATAAAGAAGTTTTACATGCTGTTTTAGATGCAATGAACATGAGTATAATAGAACCAATTTTAATAGGAAATTCTGAGAAGATAAAACAAATAGCTAAAGATTTAAAATTAAACTTAGAAAATATTGAGATAATTGAAGCGAAAAGCTATGAAGAGTGTGCAAAAATAGCTGTTAAGTTAGTAAGTAGTCAAAAAGCAGACTTTTTAATGAAAGGTATATTAGATACATCTATATTATTAAAACAAGTTTTAAATAAAGAATATGGATTAAGAACTGATAGTTTACTAAGTCATGTAATGATATATGAAGTTCCAAACTATCATAAGTTATTAATTTTTAGTGATGGAGGTATGAATATAAAGCCTACTTATGAGCAAAAAGAAAAGATAGTATTAAATGCAGTTAAAGCATGTAAATCACTTAACATTGATAATATAAAAATTGCAGCCTTAGCAGCTAAGGAAAAAGTTGATGAAAAAATGCAAGCTACTGTAGATGCTAAAAAATTACAAGAAGCAAGTGAAGCTGGATTATTTGGAGAAAATGTTATAATAGAGGGTCCTCTAGCGTTTGATTTAGCTATATCAAGTGAAGCGTCTAAAGTAAAAGGCTTTAAAAGTGAAATTTCAGGAGATGTAGATGTAATTTTAGTGCCTACAATAGAAGTTGGAAATGGGATAGGCAAATCTTTAACATATTTAGCAAATGCAAAATCTGCAGGCGTTATAATGGGAGCTAAAACTCCAATTGTACTTGTTTCAAGAGCCGATAGTCATGAATCAAAACTATACTCTATAGCATATGGAGCATTAATAGCTATGAAAGCTAGGTAATATGCAAAATTTGTTAAAAAAATACTTAAATTATAGTGAAAGTATAATATATAATTGGTATAATTGAGGTGAGTAATAAATATAAAATGCGGCAATGAATGTGGCTTATACAAAACAACATACTTCTCTTATATTAAATTTTATAAAAAAGGGGATAGATATATGAGTGAAAAAATGGTATCAATTGATTTAAATACTCAGCTTATGTTAGAAAAGGCTAAAAAAGATGGGGTAGAAACAGCGTTTGACAGAAAGGCTGCTATGAAGGCTGCCTGTGGGTTTGGATTACAAGGAAGTTGTTGTAGAATATGTGCAATGGGGCCTTGTAGAATAACTCCAAAAACTCCAAGAGGAATATGTGGAGCAGATGCTGATACTATAGTAGCTAGAAACTTTGCAAGAATGGTAGCTGGAGGATGTGCAGCTCACTCTGATCATGCAAGAGACATAGCGCATACAATGGCTTTAGCTAGCCCAGATGGCAATTATAAAATAAGAGATGAAAAGAAATTGTTAGATTTGGCAACAGAATGGGGAGTTGCTACAGAAAATAGAGATATATATGATATAGCTCATGAGGTTGCAGATGTAGCTTTAATGGAATTTGGTAAACCTCATGGAACATTAAGATTTTTAGAAAGAGCACCTAAACAAAGACAAGAAGTTTGGGAAAAATATAAAATTAAGCCAAGAGCTATAGATAGGGAAGTAGTTACAATAATGCACTCTACTCATATCGGATGTACATCAGACTTAGATAGTTTAATACATATGAGTATGAGAACGTCTTTAGCTGATGGATGGGGTGGATCAATGATAGGAACTCGTTTTAGTGATATCCTATTTGGAACACCTGTACCAAGAGAAACAGAGGCAAACTTAGGGGTACTAGAAAATAATAAAGTAAATATAATATTACATGGTCATGAGCCTTCATTATCAGAGATGATAGTATTAGCTGCAGAAGATCCAGAAATGGTAGCTTTAGCAAAAGAAGTAGGAGCTGAAGGAATCAACTTAGCAGGAATGTGCTGTACAGCTAATGAGGTTACTATGAGACATGGAGTTAAGATGGCTGGAAACTTTCATCAACAAGAGTTAGCGGTTTTAACAGGAGCTGTTGAAGCTGTTATAGTAGACGTTCAATGTATATTCCCAGCATTAGCATCATTATCAGATTGTTATCACACTAAATTCATAACGACATCACCAAAAGCAAAAATCACAGGAGCAACTCATATAGAATTCAAAGAAGAAGAAGCATTACAATCAGCAAAAGGGATAGTAAAAGAAGCTATATTAAACTATAAAAATAGAAAAGAGGAAAAGGTATTCATACCGGAAGAGAAATCGTTCGCAAAAGTTGGATATAGTATAGAAGCTATATTATCTCAATTAGATAGAGTTGTGAACTCTCAAATAGATGAACCAGGAACTATAAAACCATTAGTAGACTGCTTAAAATCTGGAGTATTAAGAGGAGCAGTTGGAGTTGTTGGATGTAATAATCCTAAAAATGTAGCAGATGAAGGTCATATAACAGTAATGAAAGAATTAATAAAAAATGACATAATAGTAGTTGCTACAGGATGTGCAGCTCAAGCTGCAGCTAAACATGGTTTACTAAGTAAAGATGCTAGAAAACTTGCAGGTAAAGGATTAGCTACTGTGTGTGAATTAGTAGATATACCACCTGTACTTCATATGGGGTCTTGTGTTGATATAAGCCGTATATTAGAAATAGTAGCAGCTTGTGCTAATCACCTAGATATAGACATGAATGATCTTCCAGTAGCTGGAGTTGCTCCAGAATGGATGTCAGAAAAAGCTGTTGCAATAGCATGCTATGTGGTATCTTCAGGAATAGATACTTTCTTAGGTGTTATGCCTCCAGTTGGTGGTTCAGCTAATATGGTAGAAAAATTAACAAACACAATTAGTAATCATGTAGGAGCTAAATTTGCAGTACATGAAAATCCTCAAGAATTAGCATCCGCAATAGTTTCCAATATAGAAGAAAAACGTACTCATTTTGAAGAAATAGTATATGAAAAGAACAATAAAGAAGTTACAGCAGAAGCTTAAGATAAAAATAAACTAATGACAGAGGGAGAGAGATATGAAAATAGCAATAACAGGTAAAGGTGGAGTAGGAAAAACAACTTTTTCGTCAATGTTAGCAAGATCATTTGCTGATGAAGGCTATAGAGTTGTAGCAGTTGATGCAGATCCAGATGCAAACTTAGGGTTAGCATTAGGATTTCCACCTGAAATTTCAGAATCTATAACTCCGATTTCAGAAATGAAAAAATTAGTTTCTGAAAGAACTGGAGCTGAAGCTCAAAGTTTTGGAAAAATGTTTAAAATAAACCCTAAAGTAGATGATATTCCAGATTTATATTGTAAGGAATACAACAACGTAAGATTACTAACTTTAGGAACTGTTGATTCTGGAGGATCGGGGTGTGTATGTCCAGAACATATTCTATTAAAAAGATTATGTTCTCATTTAATATTACAAAATAAGGATGTAGTAATAATGGATATGGAAGCTGGAATAGAGCACTTAGGAAGAGGAACAGCACAAGGAGTGGATGCCTTTATAGTTGTTGTTGAGCCAGGAGAGAGAAGTTTACAAACTTATAGGAAAGTAAAAAAATTAGGTAGCGATATAGGTGTTAAAAAAGTTTTTGTAGTAGGGAATAAGATTAGAAATAAGTCGGACGAGGACTTTGTAACTAGTAATTTACAAGATGGCGAATTGTTAGGCTTTATTTACTACAATCAAGATGTTATAAACTCTGATAGAGCAAGCAAATCTCCATATGATGAAAGTTTAGATACTAAAGAGCAAATCATTAAAATAAAAAATAGACTAATGACGAACTCTTAAGATATAGTATAATAAATATAATTAAGTAAAGTGAGAGGAGATTTAGTTATGGGATTTAAATCAGATATCGAAATTGCTCAAGAGGCAAAACCACAAGATATAAGGGAAATAGCTAAAAAGTTAGGATTAAGTGATGATGAAGTAGAGCTTTATGGCAAATATAAAGCAAAGGTTGATTACAACTTATTAAAAAGAGATAGTAAAAAGCAAAAATCTAAGTTAATATTAACTACAGCTATAAATCCTACTCCAGCAGGGGAGGGTAAAACTACAACTACTATAGGTATAGCAGACGCATTTGCAAAGTTAGATAAAAATGCTTTAGTTGCTTTAAGAGAGCCATCTTTAGGGCCTGTATTTGGGGTTAAAGGTGGAGCTGCTGGGGGTGGGTATGCTCAAGTTATACCTATGGAAGATATAAACCTACACTTTACTGGGGATTTCCATGCTATAGGAGCTGCAAATAACTTACTAGCAGCTATGTTAGACAACCATATACATCAAGGAAATATATTAGGAATAGATCCAAGAAGAATAACTTGGAGAAGATGTGTTGATATGAATGATAGACAGTTGAGAAATATAACTGACGGATTAGGTGGAAAAGCACATGGTGTTCCTAGAGAAGATGGATTTGATATAACAGTTGCATCTGAAGTAATGGCAGCATTTTGCCTAGCAAATGATATAATAGATTTAAAAGAAAGACTAGGTAATATTATAGTAGGATATACATATAATAATGAGCCTGTAACGGCTAGACAATTAAAAGCAAATGGAGCTATGGCAGCTTTATTAAAAGATGCATTAAAACCAAATTTAGTTCAAACATTAGAGGGAACTCCTTCATTTGTTCATGGAGGACCATTTGCTAATATAGCTCATGGGTGTAACTCTGTAATAGCAACTAAGATGGCAATGCATTTTGCAGATTACGTTGTAACAGAGGCAGGATTTGGTGCTGACTTAGGAGCTGAAAAATTCTTAGATATAAAATGTAGAATGGCAGACTTAAAGCCGGATGCGGTTATAATAGTAGCTACAGTTAGAGCATTAAAATATAATGGTGGTGTAGCTAAAGATAAGTTAAATGAAGAAAATTTAGAAGCTTTAGAGGCAGGTATTCCAAACTTATTAAAACATGTTGAAAATATAACAAAAGTTTATGGACTTCCTGCAGTTGTAGCTATAAATAGATTCCCACTTGATACAGAAGCAGAGCTTAAGTTAGTAGAAGATAAGTGCAGAGAATTAGGAGTAAATGTTGCACTTTCTGAAGTTTGGGCAAAAGGTGGAGAAGGTGGAATAGAAGTAGCTAAAGAAGTTTTAAGATTATTAGATGAAGAAGAAAATAACTTTAGATTCTGTTATGAAGATGATTTATCTATAAAAGAAAAAATAGAAGCAATAGCTACTAAAATATATGGGTCTGATGGTGTGGAATTTACACCTGCAGCAGAAAAAGAAATAAAAAATTTAGAGAGATTAGGATTTAGTAAATTACCAATATGTATGGCTAAAACTCAATACTCTTTAACAGATGATCAAACAAAATTAGGAAGACCTAGTGGATTTAAAATAACAGTAAGACAATTAACAGTATCAGCAGGTGCTGGATTTATAGTTGCTCTTACTGGTGAAATAATGAAAATGCCAGGACTTCCAAAAGCTCCAGCAGCAGAAAGAATAGATGTTGATGAAAATGGAGTAATAGCAGGTTTATTCTAGGTTAGCGCTTGTTGTATATATAAAAGATATACTTTAAGTGCTGCGTCAGCAAATATATAAAACTTCGATAACCCGTGTTTGTTGATTGATAGAAGATTTATAGGGGAAGCTAATTGTAAAAATAGTTACTTCATTTGCATAAAGTACGGTAAATAGGTACTTTAAGTGCTTTGCAAGCAACTATTTTTATAACTTAGCTAACTCCTATGGATTTTCAAGTGAATAGAAAGTTTATAGTGGTGTTCGTTGTAGATAGTACTGCTTCCTTTGCACAAAACACTGAAAAGATGTGTTTTAAATGCTTCGTAAGCAACTATTTTTGCAACTTCGCTAACTCGTGTAAGTTTACTGATGAACAGAAAGCTTATAGGGGGTGATTGTTGTATATATAATTTTATATAAAAATAAACCATATATAGGAGAGAAATTATGAAGATAGCACAAAAGAGTTGTATAGATTTTGTAGATGTACTAGCTTCTAAATCAGCAGTTCCAGGTGGAGGTGGATCAGCGGCTTTAACTGGAGCTATAGGTGTTGCGTTAGGTAGTATGGTATGTAATTTAACTATAGGAAAGAAAAAGTATGCAGAATACGAAGAAAGTGTAAAAAGCATACTAGAAAAAGCTAGAAGCTTAGAAAAAGATTTATTAAATATGATAGATGAGGATGCACAGTGTTTCCTTCCTTTATCAAAAGCTTATGGGTTACCTAGTTCTACAGAAGAAGAGAAAAAAATAAAAGCTGAGACTATGGAAAGTGCTCTTAAAATAGCATGTGAGGTGCCTATAAAAATTGTAAAGGTATGTTATGAATCTATTAAACTACATGAGGATTTAGTAGACAAGGGTTCAAGGCTAGCAATAAGTGATGTTGGAGTTGGAGTACAATGTCTAAGAGCGGCAATCCTTAGTGGACAGTTAAATGTTGTTATAAATATAAATTCTATAAAAGATGAACAATACGTTGAAAGTGTAAGAAATGAAGTCAATAGGCTTGTTGAAGATGGAGTTAGAATTTGTGATGAAGTTTATAAAAAAGTTGAGATAGCTTTAAACAAGTAAAATTTATATGTTTTTTATTTGAAAATTTGATGAATAAGATATAGGGGGCAACAAAAGATGAACAATACAAATTTAAAAGCACAAATAATAAAAGGAAAACCTGTTGCAGATAAAATAACCGAAAATTTAAAAAAAGAAGTTAGCGATTTAATTAATATGGGTATAAATCCTAAGTTAGCAATAGTGAGAGTAGGTGCAAGACCTGACGACTTAGCTTATGAAAGAGGAGCTCTTAAAAGATGTCAAGCTATAGGTATAGAAACTCAAGTAGTACAGTTAGATGAAAATGCAAGCAAAGATGAATTTATAAAAGCGGTACAAAAACTAAATGAAGATGAAAAGGTTAATGGTATATTAACTTTTAGACCGCTTCCTGGACACTTAAATGAAGATGAAATAAAGTATGAAATAAGTCCAAATAAGGATATAGATTGTTTTAATCCTATAAATACAGCTAAAATAGTAGAAAACGATAAAACTGGATACCCACCATGTACACCTACTGCAGTTGTAGAAATATTAAAATACTATGATATTGATTTAACTGGTGCAAATATTGTAGTTTTAGGAAGATCTATGGTAGTTGGAAAGCCATTATCAATGCTTTTATTAAATGAGAATGCTACTGTAAATATATGTCATTCAAAGACTAAAAATTTACCAGAAATATCATCTCAAGCAGATATATTAGTAGCAGCAGTTGGTAAGGCTAAAATGGTTAAAAATAACTATATAAAAGATGGAGCAATAGTAATAGATGTAGGTGTAAATGTAGATGATAAAGGTAATTTATGCGGAGATGTAGATATGGAAGATGTATTAGATAAAGTTTCTATGATAACACCGGTACCAGGAGGAGTAGGGGCAGTAACAACTTCTATATTAGCTACAAATATAGTGAAAGCCTGTAAATTACAAAATAATAAATAAATGGGGATTTTCAAGGGGGAATAGAGATGATAATTTCTGAGAATAAGCCATTTGAAGAGATTTTAGGTTATGTTAAAAATGCCAAAAAACTAGTTTTAGTAGGCTGTAATCTATGTGCATCTACTTGTAAAAGTGGTGGAGAACCAGAAGTTTTAAAAATGAAAGAAAGACTAGAGTCACAAGGAAAAGAAGTGTTAGGATATAAAATATTAGACCCTGCATGTAATCTTCTAAAATCTAAAAAAGATTTAAAGGAATTAAAATCAGAGATAAAAGAAGCAGATGCTATACTATCTTTAGCATGTGGAGATGGAACTCAAACTGTGGTGAAGAATATAAAAGGTAAGCCGGTATATCCAGCTAATAATACTTTATTTATAGGTGAAGTTAAAAGGGTTGGAGAGTTTGAAGAATCATGTAAAGCATGTGGTTATTGTGAACTTGCATGGACTGGAGGAATATGTCCAGTTACAATGTGTGCTAAAGGGTTGTTAAATGGGGCTTGCGGTGGAGCAAAAGATGGGAAATGTGAAATAAATTCTGAAAATGATTGTGCTTGGGTTCTTATATACAATAGATTAAAGGAAATCAATCAATTGGATAATCTATTAGAAGTAAAAGAACCAAAAGATCATTCAAAAGATTGCAATCCACGCAGTTTAAGTTTAAAGAAAAAAGAAGCTATGGCAAATGGTTAAATAGTTTTTAAAAGGTTGAAGGGGGATAAAAAATGAGCTTATTAAGAGAAGCTTTAGAAAACGGTCAGTTTGCAATAACTGCTGAAATGGCTCCTCCAAAGGGAATAGACTTATCGCGCTTGATAGAGTGTGCAAAAGCTGTTAAAGGAAGAGTTCATGCTGTGAATGTAACAGATTTTCAATCTGCAGTAATGAGAACGACTTCACTCACTACATGTAAGCTATTAAAAGATGAAGGATTAGAACCAGTGCTTCAAGTAACTGGAAGAGATAGAAATAGAATAGCAATACAAGGGGAATTATTATCAGCTGGTGTATTTGGAATAGAAAATATGCTAGCGTTAACAGGGGATCACACCATAATAGGAGATCATCCTCAAGCTAAACCTGTATTTGATTTAGATTGTGTTGGAATATTACAAACAGCACAAAAGCTTTCACAAGGAACGGATATGGTAGGTAATAAATTAAAAGGATCTCCTGAATTTTATTTAGGAGCCTCTGTAACACCTAGGTATACACCTATTGAAATGCAATTATTAAAAATGAAAAAGAAAATAAATGCAGGAGCTAAATTTTTTCAAACTCAAGCTGTGTATGATATAGATACAATGAGAACTTTTAAAGAACATACAAAAGATATGAATACAAAGGTTTTAGCTGGTATAATACCATTAAAATCTCCAGGAATGGCTAAATTTATGAATGAGAATGTTCCAGGAATATATGTTCCAAACGAACTAATAGAAAGATTGAGATCTGTAGGAAAAGAAAACTGGGCAAGTGAAGGAATAAAAATAGCAGGAGAATTAATTCAACAGCTAAAAGCTGAGAACTTATGTGATGGAGTACACATAATGGCAATTGGAGCAGAAGAAAAAGTTCCAACAATTTTAGATGCAGCAAAATTATAAATTTCATAGGGGGATTGAGAAATGAAAGTAGCAGTAATAGGAGGAGGACCAGGTGGTTATGTAGCTGCTATAAAAGCTTCTATGTTTGGGGCTGATGTTACAGTTATAGAAAAAAGAAAAGTTGGAGGAACTTGTTTAAATGCAGGGTGTATACCAACAAAAGCATTATTAGCATCATCATCGGTATTATCCTCTATAAAAGACGCTAAAGATTTTGGAATAAACATAAATGGAGAAGTAGAAGCTAATTTTGATGATATAATGAGCAGAAAAAATAAAATAGTAAATCAATTAATTAGTGGAATAGAATTTTTACTTGAAAAAAGAGGAATAAAATTAGTTAATGGATTTGGAAAGTTAATAGATAAAAATAAAATAGAAGTTAATAAAGAAGATGGAAGTAAAGAAATAGTAGAAGCTGACAAGATAATACTTGCAAATGGATCTCAACCAGTTATACTACCGATTTTTCCTTATGATGGAGATAAGATTATAACTAGTGATGAAGCATTAAATTTAAAAGAAGCACCTAAATCATTATTAATAGTTGGCGGAGGAGTTATAGGCTGCGAATTTGGGCAATTTTTTAGAAAATTAGGAACAGAAGTAACAATTGTAGAGATGTTTGATCAACTACTTCCTCTTGAAGATAAAGATGTTGCTAAACAGTTGCACAGACAATTTAAAAAGGATAAAATTAAGGTAATGACGGGGATTAGAATCGAAAAATGTGAAATAGTTGACAATCAAGTCGTAGCAACTCTGTCTAATGGAAAAGAAGTTAGATCCGAAAAAGCTTTACTATCCATAGGAAGAAAACCTTATCTTGACAATTCTGGGGTAGAAGATATAGGAATTCAACTAGAAAGAGGTAAAGTTGTAGTAAATGAAAATCTAGAAACAAACATTGAAGGTATATATGCAATTGGTGATTTAATAAATACACCATTTTTAGCGCATGTAGCATCAAAGGAAGGATTAACAGCAGCTCAAAATGCTGTTTGTGGCAATTCAAAGACTATAAATTATGTAGCAGTTCCAAGATGTGTATATACTGAACCAGAAGTTGCAGGAGTAGGAAAGACTGAAAAAGAGCTTCAAGAAAAAGGTATAGAGTATAATACAGGACAATTCGATTTTAGAGCACTAGGAAAAGCTCAAGCAATAGGACATTTCCAAGGATTCATTAAAATATTAGCAGACAAGAACGATAAAATAATAGGAGCGTCTATAGTAGGCCCTCATGCAACAGATTTATTAACTGAGTTATCTTTAGCTGTACACTTAGGTTTAACAGTAGAAGAAGTAGGAGATGTTATACATGCACATCCTACATTATCAGAAGGTATAATGGAAGCACTTCATGATGTTCATGGTGAATGTGTGCATACAGCTCCTAAATTAGCAAAAGCATAGACAGGATAAAAAAGTTCTGTTTAGACAAACAAAGGGGGAAATCTTATGGGATTTAATATTGCAGTAGCAGGAAAAGGTGGAACTGGTAAGACGAGTCTTACAGGGCTTTTAATTGACTGCTTAGTAAAGGAAAATAAGGGGCCGATATTAGTAGTTGATGCAGATGCAAACGCTAATATAAATGAAGTACTAGGATTAGATATAGATGTAACATTAGGTCAAATAAGAGAAGAAGTAAACCAAAGAGAAAAGCAAGGTAATGCATTTCCTGGGGGCATGACCAAAGCCCAATACCTACAGTATAGATTAAACACTTCTGTATCAGAAGGACCTGGATATGACTTAATAGTCATGGGA
Source organism: Paraclostridium ghonii (assembly GCF_023653455.1). Taxonomy (GTDB): domain Bacteria; phylum Bacillota; class Clostridia; order Peptostreptococcales; family Peptostreptococcaceae; genus Paraclostridium; species Paraclostridium ghonii. Next base: position 13,021 of record NZ_JAKEDR010000028.1, on the reverse strand, counting down.
AGATCAGAAGGAGATGGTTGTTACTGTTATGTAAATGGTATTTTAAGAGAACAAACAGATAAGCTTTCAGATAGCTATGATTATCTAGTAATAGATAATGAAGCAGGAATGGAACATTTAAGTAGGAAAACTACCAAACATATAGATAAACTACTTTTAGTTAGTGATTGTTCAAGACGTAGTATTCAAGCAGTTGCTAGAATAAGAGATTTAGCCAGAGAACTGAAATTAAATGTAGGAGATATGAAGCTAATAGTAAATAAAGCTCCAAATGGAGTTTTAAATGACGGTGTAAAAGAAGAAATTGAGAAGCATAAATTAGATCTTTTAGGGGTTGTGCCTTTAGATGATATGATATATGAATATGATTCTTCAGGAGTACCTTTAATAAATTTACCTGAAGACTCTAAGTCAAAAGTAGCTATTAAAGATATTATATCTAAATTAGAATTAAATTAGACTAAGGGGGAAATAAATATGGCATTTAAGATGTCTGTTCAAAAATACTCTGGAAAAATATCAGAGGTTGAAATAGGTTCAGGAGAAAGAGCTATAAAAATAGGAGGAGAAAATATACTTCCTTTCTATAACTTTGATGGACAACAAGTAAACACACAAAAAATAGGTGTTGAAATGTTAGATGTATATCCAGAAAACTGGACTGAGGAAGTCAAAAAATTATATAAAGATGTAGCTGATAACAGTGTTAAATGGGCTAAGCATATAGAAGAAAATATAGAACCTGACTTTATATGTTTAAGACTTGAGGGAGCAGATCCTAATGGATTAGATAAAACTCCTGAAGAATGTGCTGAATTAGCTAAAGAAATTGTATCTAACATATCTTTACCAGTAGTAATAGCTGGGTGTGGAAACCATGAAAAAGATACAAAAGTATTTGAAAAAGTAGCTCAAGCTGTAGATGGATATAATTGTTTATTTATGTCTGCAACAGAAGAAAACTATAAAGGGGTAGGAGCTGCAGCTGGAATGGCTTATAACCATAAAGTTGGAGCAGAATCTTCGGTTGATATAAACTTAGCTAAACAATTAAATGTTTTATTAACTCAATTAGGAGTTAAGCAAGAAAATATAGTTATGAATGTTGGATGTTCAGCTGTAGGATATGGATATGAATATGTTGCATCTACTATGGATAGAATCAGACTTGCAGCACTTGGACAAAATGACAAGACATTACAAATGCCAATAATAACACCAGTTTGTTTTGAAAGTTGGAATGTAAAAGAGTCTGTTGCGAGTATAGAAGATGAACCAGCTTGGGGATGTAAAGAAGCAAGAGGAATATCTATAGAAATATCAACAGCAGCAAGTGCATTAGCAGGAGGAGCAAATGCAGTAGTACTTCGTCATCCAAAATCTGTAGAAACTATAAAAACTTTAGTTAGTGAACTAGCATAATAAGTTAAAAGGTTAGGGGGAAAATAATATGGCTTTAAAAGCTTTAGATATATTTAAATTAACACCAAAGAAAAATTGTAAAGATTGTGGTTTTCCAACTTGTATGGCATTTTGTATGAAGGTTGCATCAGGAGCATGTGAAATCGATAAATGTCCTCACATGGCTCAAGAAGCTTTAGATAAACTATCAGAAGCTACTGCACCTCTTATGAAAACTTTAAAAATAGGAGCTGGGCAAGCTCAATATGATTTAGGTGGAGAAACTGTATTATTTAGACATGAAAAAACTTTAGTAAATAGAAATAGATTTGCAGTAGAGTTTTGTGATTTTATGACAGAAGATGAAATAAATTCTAAATTAGAAAATATAAAAGCTGTTAACTACGTAAGAATAGGGGAAGAAATGAAAGTAGAAATAGCAGCTTTAAGATATAATTCAAATAAAGAATCATACTTAAACTTAATAAATAAAGTAAAAGAAAGCAACTTAGCTTTAGTGTATATGATAATATGTGAAGATGCTCAAGTAGCTAAAGAAGCTAAAGAACTATTAAAAGGTGAAAATCCAATAGTTTATGGAGCAAATAAAGATAACTATAAAGAAATGGTTGAAGTAGTTAAAAATGATAAGTTAGTATTAGGTGTAAAAGCATCTAGCTTAGAAGAATTATATTCTACAACAGAAGCTATACAAGCTTTAGGATACAAAGAATTATTATTAGATGCAACAGGAGAAACAATAAAAGATACATTCACAAATACAGTTCAAATAAGAAGAATATCTTTAAAAGAGCAAGATAGAACATTTGGATACCCATCATTAGTATTTGCAAATAAATTAGCAAAAGAAGATTCAAATATGGAAGTTGCATTATCTTCAATGTTTACAGTTAAATACGGATCTATAATAGTATTAGACGATATAAATTACGCAAAAGCTTTACCTTTATTTGCACTTAGACAAAACATATACACAGACCCACAAAGACCTATGAGAGTAGAAACTAAATTATATCCTATAAATAACCCAGATGAAAATTCACCAGTTTTAGTTACAGTTGATTTTGCATTAACTTACTTTATAATAGCAGGAGAAATAGAAAGATCTAAAGTACCTGTATGGCTAGCTATACCAGACGCAGGTGGATACTCAGTTCTTACTGCTTGGGCAGCTGGTAAATTTGGTGGAAGTTCTATAGCTAATTTCATAAAAGAAAGTGGAGTTGCTGAAAAAACTAAGAGCAGAGATTTAATAATACCAGGTAAGGTAGCTGTATTAAAAGGGGATATTGAAGATAACTTACCAGGATGGAACGTAATAATTGGAACAGAAGAGTCAATGGAAGTACCTAAATTCTTAAGGGAATATAAAGCCAATAAAGAATCAGCTATGGCTTAAATCCAATAAAACTATATTTAATAGGGGGAACAACTCATATGGAAAAATTTATGATAATAGGTGAAAGAATACACTGTATATCGCCATCAATAAGAAAAGCTTTAGAAGAAAAAAATCCAGAACCAATATTAAAAAGAGCTAAAGAACAGCTAGATGCAGGAGCTCATTATATAGATTTTAATATAGGCCCAGCTGAAAGAGATGGAGAAGAGTTAATGACTTGGGGTGTACAATTAATTCAATCAGAATTTAATAATGTTCCTATAGCTTTAGATACTGCAAATAGAAAAGCTATAGAAGCAGGGCTTAAAGTTTATAACAGAGAAAATGGTAAACCAATAATAAACTCAGCTGATGCAGGTGGAAGAATAGAGTTAATAGACTTAGCAGGAGAATATCAAGCTAAAGTTATAGCTTTATGTGCTAAAGAAGGAATACCAAGAGATAATGATGAGCGTATGGCATATTGTCAAGAGTTGTTAGAAAGAGGGTTAATGGCAGGATTAGAGCCAGAAGATATGTTATTTGACCCATTATGTTTAGTTATAAAAGGAATGCAAGATAAGCAAATGGAAGTTTTAGAAGCTATAAAAATGATGACAGAAATGGGACTTTTAACAACTGGAGGCTTATCAAACGTATCTAATGGGTGTCCTAAGCATGTAAGACCTATACTAGATAGTGCATTCGTAGCTATGGCTATGGCAAATGGATTTAGCTCTGCCATAGTAAATCCATGTGATGAAGAATTAATGAGAACTATAAAATCTTGCGATATAATAAGAAATTCTAGTTTATATGCAGACTCTTACTTAGAATTAAATGAAGGTGGATTTTCATATAACGTATAGTAAGTATTTATTTACATAAATAAAAGGGGGAAATAGAGTGAAAAATTTGTACAGTACTGTTTTTAATGGATCTGAGCAGGCTTTAGGGGCTGCAAAAGGATTACTTAATGAAGCTATAGAAAAATACGGGAAAGAGCATAAGGCAGGATTTCCTGATACAGCATATTCGCTACCTTGTATATATGCAGCAACAGGAAAAAAGATAAATACTTTAGGGGATTTAGAAGAAGCTTTAGAAATTGTTGAAAGTTTAATAAATAAAACTCATTTATTAGAACATGTTTTTAATTCAGGTTTAGCAACAGCTTTAGCTGCAGAAGTTATAGAATCTATAAAATACTCAATGAGTGATGCTCCATATAGTGAGCCATGTGCAGGTCATATAACTGACCCTATAATAAGATCTCTTGGAGTTCCACTAGTTACTGGAGATATACCAGGGGTTGCAGTTGTACTTGGAGAATGTCCAGATGCAGAAACTGCAGCTAAGGTAATAAAAGATTATCAATCTAAAGGATTATTAACATTCTTAGTTGGAAAAGTTATAGATCAAGCTATTGAAGCTGGAGTAAAAATGAGTCTAGAACTTAGAGTTATACCTCTAGGATATGATGTAACAAGTGTAATACATGTTGTATCGGTTGCTATAAGAGCAGCTCTAATATTTGGAGGATTAACTCCTGGTGATTTACCTGGATTATTAGAATATACAGCTAAGAGAGTTCCTGCATTTGTAAATGCATTTGGACCATTAACTGATTTAATTGTATCTTGTGGAGCTGGAGCAATAGCTTTAGGATTCCCAGTTATAACAGATCAAGATGTACTAGAAGTTCCAATGAACTTACTAACTCAAAAGGATTATGATAAATTTGTAGCAACATCTCTAGAAGCTAGAGGTATAAAAATAAAAATAACTGAAATACCAATACCAGTTTCTTTTGCAGCAGCGTTTGAAGGGGAAAGAATAAGAAAAAATGATATGTTTGCAGAATTTGGTGGAAATAGAACAGAAGCTTGGGAGTTAGTTAGAAAAAAAGAGTTATCGGAAGTTGAAGACCATAAGATAGAAGTAATAGGTAAAGATATAGATGAAATTGAAGCTGTAAATGGATTAGTAAGATTACCTCTTGCAATTATAGTTGATATAGCTGGGAAGAGTATGCAAGAAGACTTTGAACCAGTATTAGAAAGAAGATTACACTATTTCTTAAACTATATAGAAGGTGTAATGCATGTAGGACAAAGAGATATAACTTGGATAAGAATATCTAAAGATGCTGTTGAAAAAGGATTTAGATTAAATCATCTAGGTGAAGTTATATATGCTAAAATGGTAGACGAATTTGAATCAGTTGTTGATAAGTGTCAAGTAACTTTAATAACTGATGCACAAGAAGTATCTAGATTAAAAGCAGAACACGCAATTCCTAGATATAACTCTAGAGACGAAAGATTAGCTTCGTTAGTAGACGAAAGTGTTGATGAGTTTTATACATGTAACTTATGCCAATCATTTGCACCAGCACATGTTTGTGTTGTAACTCCTGAAAGACTTGGTCTTTGTGGGGCAGTTAGTTGGCTAGATGCAAAAGCTACTAAAGAACTTGATAAAACAGGGCCATGTCAACCTATAATTAAAGGTGATTGTGAAGACGAATTAAAAGGTATATGGCAATCTGTTAATGAAAAAGTTTCTGAAATATCTCAAGGTGCAGTTGAAAATGTTACTCTTTATTCTATATTAGAAGATCCTATGACTTCTTGTGGATGCTTTGAATGTATATGTGGGATAATGCCAGAAGCTAATGGGTTTGTTATAGTAAATAGAGAATTTGCAGGAATGACTCCTGTAGGTATGACGTTTGGAGAACTTGCTTCAATGACAGGTGGAGGAGTTCAAACTCCAGGATTTATGGGGCATGGAAGACAATTTATATCTTCTAAGAAATTTGCTTATGCAGAAGGTGGCCCATCAAGAATAGTATGGATGCCAAAAGAACTAAAAGATTATGTAGCAGATAAATTAAATGCGGCAATGTTAGAATTACATGGAATAGAAAATTTTACAGATATGATATGTGATGAAACTATATCAACAGAATCTGAAGGGGTATTAGAATACTTAGAAGAAAAAGGTCATCCAGCTTTAGGTATGGAATGTGTAATGTAATAAAATTTTAAGGGGTGGAAGCATGAAAGTTATACCAAGTTTAAAATACTGTAAAGAGCATACATGGATAAAAGTTGATGGAGAGTATGCATATATAGGAATAACAGATTACGCTCAAGATCAGTTAGGAGAAATACTATTTGTGGAGATGCCGGAAGTTGAAGATGAATTAACTAAAGGTAGTGACTTTGGTGTTGTAGAATCATCAAAAGTTGCTTCTGATTTAATAGCTCCTATATCTGGAGAAGTTGTACAAATAAATGAAAACTTAGAAGATGAACCAGAATCTATAAATGAAGATGCATATGATTCATGGATAGTAAAAATAAAAATTGCAGATCTACAAGAATTAGAAAGTTTAATAAACTCAGATGAATATGAAGCTAGTATAGAATAATAATAAAAAACTGTTTCAAGTAAAATTGTAAAGACAATTGACCTTGGAGCAGTTTTTTTACGCTTAAAGAAATTACATTTATTAAAAAACTATGGATAATTTGTGAAACTTAGTTATATAAATTACTTATTATGTTTTGAGCGTAAAAAAGGATTTTGAGCAACGGACGAAGTCGTTTGAGTAACGGGACACGAGTTTGCCGAGTGGACGTTGACGACATGAAATTTTGGCGACATGAAGTAGTTCGCCGACGTAGTCGCTCAAGCGAAGCGAATTTTTTATTTGACTGAAATTTTGACAAAAATCAAGGTAATACGATTATTTGTATAGAATATATATTTAAGGGGATTTTGAAACCAAATGACTTGAAATAAGGGGGATTAGCATGGTTAAAGTAAAGGTATTATCTCATCAAAAAGAAATTGAGTGTAATCAAGGAGATAATTTATTAGAACTTCTTAGAGGTAATGATATATTTATTGATGCACCTTGCAACGGAAGTATGGTATGTGGAAAGTGCAAAGTTAAATTAAAAAGTGGTGAAGTAGAATCACAAATAAATATACACGTAAATGAAGAAGATCAAAACCAGGGATATATTCTTTCGTGTGCAAGCAAAGTTATTGAAGATATAGAAATTGAAGTACCTTCTAAATTTTCAAAATCAATGAATGAAATGAAAATTGAAGGTAGCGATAAGAATAAAGATAAAAAAATATTTGATAAAGCGATGAATATATTAAAAGATAGTAAGTTGAACTTTACTAAAAACATATTTAAAAAATATATAGAGTTGGATGAGCCAAACTTAGATGACAATATTAGTGATATAGATAGAATTCAAAGACATATTAGAAATAATTTTGGTTATGAAAATATAGAGTTTAGTATAAATTTATTGAGAAAAATCCCTATAGCAATTAGAGAAAATAATTTTAAGATAACTATAACTTATGAGATAAAAAATGACACTATGTATTTAATTGATATTGATTCTGGCAATACAGAAGATAAATTTTATGGAATTGCTGTTGATATAGGGACTACATCGGTTGTAGTCTGTTTAGTTGATTTAAAAAGTAATGAAATTATAGGTAAAGAGTCGTCAGGAAATGCTCAAATGCAATATGGAGCAGATGTAATAAATCGAATAATATTTTCCACTAAAAAGGATGGTATTGATAATTTAAAACATGCAATATTAGATAAAACAATAAATCCTTTAATAAAAAAACTATGTAATAAAAATGAAGTTGAAAAAGATTATATAAGCTACTTTGTAGTTGCAGGTAATACAACAATGAGTAGCCTGTTTTTAGGGGTTCACTCAGATTTTTTAAGACAAGAGCCTTATATACCTCCTTTTGTAAAATCACCAAACCTAAGAGCTAGTGATATAGGGTTAAATATAAATGAAAATGCATGCGTTTACTTAGCACCTTCTGTTGCTAGTTATGTGGGAGGTGATATAACTGCAGGTGTATTATCTGCTGGAATTTGGGCTAGTGAGGAAAATGTATTATTTATAGATTTAGGTACAAATGGAGAGATTGTATTTGGGAATAAAGACTATATGATGACTTGTGCATGCTCAGCAGGACCAGCATTTGAAGGTGGAGGAATAAGTTGTGGTATGAGGGCTTCAGGTGGAGCTATAGAAAAAGTTGATATAGATAAAAATACTTTAAAACCAAATTTAAAAGTTATTGGAGATTGTGATCCAATTGGAATTTGTGGTTCAGGAATAATAGACCTTATATGTAAAATGATGATAAGTGGAATAGTTGATAGAAGAGGTAAAATAAATAGAGATTTACAAAATAAGAGAATAAGATTTAATGAACATGATATAGGGGAATATGTGCTTGCATTTAAGGATGAGTATGATATAGAAAGTGATATAACTGTAAATGAAGTAGACATAGATAACTTTATAAGAGCAAAAGGAGCCATATATTCAGGGGCATCTACACTTATAGAAAGTTTAGGGATGGATTTTAGTTTAATCGACAAGGTTTTGATTGCAGGAGGTATTGGAAACAGTTTAAATATAGAAAACTCTATTATGATTGGGTTGTTACCGGATATAAATAGAGAAAAATTTTCTTATATAGGTAATAGTTCCCTTATAGGGTCTTACTTAACACTTATAAGTAATGATGCTAAAGACAAGTTAGAAGAAATAGGAAATCAATTAACATATGTAGAATTAAGTGTGTATCCTACGTATATGGATGAGTTTATATCTGCTTGTTTTTTACCTCATACAAATATAGAACAATTTCCCTCAGTAAAAAACATATTAGGAGAATAAGCTTATGAATCTAAGTCAAAAAATGCAGTTAGCATATAATATAAAACTTAAAAACTTTGGTAAAAATATTGAATTTGCATATCCTAATCAGACATTAGCGGTAAGTATAACAGACACAGATTGTAGTCTTGGATGTGCACATTGCAATGGTCATTACTTAAAAAATATGACACCTATAAATGAGTATGAGAAAGATATAAATAAAAGGAATATAACAAGTATATTATTAAGTGGGGGATGTAGCAAAGATGGAGATGTACCCATTGATAGTTATATAGAAACTATAAAAGATTTAAAAAACAAGGGATATAAGTTAAACTCCCATATAGGTCTTATGAATAAAGAAAATATAGATTTAGTTTGTAAGTTTTTAGACTATGTATCCTTTGACTTGGTTTTTGATGAGGATACTATAAAAGAAGTTTACAAAATGAATAAAAGTAGAGAAGAATATATAACTACATATGAATATATTCAAAAACATACAAAGGTAGCTCCACATATATGCATAGGGCTAAAGGGTGGAAAAATAAAAGGCGAGTATGAAATTATAGAATACCTAGAAAAAAATCAACCAGAGCAAGTAACTTTTATAGTTTTAATACCAACTAAAAACACTGACTATGAAGATGTGAATCCTCCTAATTTAAACGAAGTTGCAGATTTATTATGTGAAGCTAGAATAAGACTTTCTCATACGAAAATAAATTTAGGATGTATGAGACCAAGAGGAAAATATAGAAGTGATTTAGATAAATTAGCTATAGAGTGTGGAATAAATAAAATTGTATTACCATCAAGATCATGTAAAAACTTAGCACTTGAAATGGAACTAGATATTAAAGAAAGTAAGGAGTGTTGCATACTATGATAAGATTATCTATTGGAACAGCAATAGAACTCGGTATAAAAAAAGGTCAAAGTGACATACCTCCTACGACTGCTTACATAATGATAGGTAATAAATGTAATAACAGATGTTCCTTTTGTTCTCAGTCTATTGAAAGTAATAGCAGAAAAGATAAACTATCTAGAGTTTTATGGCCTGAGTATACAAAAGAAGGAGTATTAAAATCTTTTAAAAACTATAGAGGCGATAATATAAAAAGAGTTTGCTTACAATCTATGGCTAGTGAAGAATCTCATAAAGAAGTAAAAGAATTTATAACTTATATAAAAAATGATTTAAATATGCCTATATCCTTATCAGCTAAACTAGAAGATATGAAAGATATAGAAAAATTTTTTGACTTAGGTGTTGATAAGATAGGGATAGCTATAGATGCTGTTAATAAAGATTTATACGAAAAAATAAAAGGAAATAATTTTGAAGAAAAAATAAACTTCATAAAAGAAGCAGGACTTATATATCCAAATAAAATTAGCACACATATCATTGTAGGGTTAGGGGAAAGTCACAAAGATATATATGATTTATATAAGGATTTAAAAGGATACAATATAAATATAAGTTTATTTGCATTTACACCTGTAAAGGGAACAAAAATGGAAAATATAAGTCAGCCGAATATAGAAAGTTATAGAAGAGTTCAACTTATGACATATATGATAGATAAAGGATATAATAGAGATTATTTTAAATTTGGAATAGGTGGATATTTAGAACATGTGGAAATAGATGAGTATATAAAAATGGATATATTAAAAGGAAAACCATTTGAAATAAAAGGATGTGAAAACTGTAATAGGCCATATTACAATGAGAGACCAGGTCATATAATATATAATTATTCAAGAAATCTTACTAATGATGAAATAAAACTATCAATAGAAGAAATCAACTTAAATATAGGGGACTTTGAATTATGCAAAAATGGAGAGTAATAAAAAACAAAGCTTATGATGGTGCAATGAATATGGCTATAGATGAAGCTATTACGATTTCCTATAAAGAAGGTAAATGTAAGCCTACATTAAGATTTTATACTTGGAATCCACACTGTTTGACTATTGGGTATTTTCAAAAGCTTGAAAAAGAAGTAGATATAGAAAAATGTAAAGAGTTAAATTTAGATTATGTAAGAAGAGCAACTGGAGGAAGGGCTGTATTACATCAAAATGAACTTACCTATTCAGTAGTTGTAGGTGAAGATAATGAACTAATGGATAAGAGTATAAATAACTCGTATAAATTTATAAGTGAAGGTATTGCAAATGGACTAAAGCTTGAAGGGATAGAAATTGATAATTTGAGTAAAGGAGAAAGGATTAGTAGAGAAAAGATTTCAGCTGCATGTTTTAATGCACATGCTTCATATGAAATAACTATAAACAATAAAAAGGTTGTAGGAAGCGCTCAACATAGAAATGATGGGGTAATATTACAACATGGATCTATTGTATTAGATTTTAATGTAGATGATTTATATGAAATTATAAAAACTAAATCACCAGAAATAAAGGAAAGAACAAAACGGTTTACTTTAAGTAAAGCTAGTGGTATTGAAAATGAAATAGGAAAAAAACTAGATATAAAGAATCTAGAAGATTCTATAATAATAGGAATGGCAGAAATTTTTAATGTTGAATTTGAAAAAGAAGGATTAACTGAGTATGAATTAAGTTTAGCACATAGTTTATACAATAAATATTCTTCTTATGAATATAAAAATAAAAGATAATTTATGTAAGTAAACTAATTGACTTTACATAAAAGTTGGTGTTATACTCAAAATATACAAAGTTATTTGAAATCATGAAGATTTCTTTAAGGGTTTTGAAATACCTTGGAGAAATCTTTTTTTGGTTGACAGTAGAAATCAATATACTAAGGGGGATTATATTATGTGTGAATCAGCAGCTTATGTGTTAAAGAACAACAATCTTGAGAGAGTAATGGATAATGTGGTTAGCGTAGACCCATATGAAGGAAAAGTATATTTAACAGATTTATTAGGAGAACAAAAGATAATAGATGGAGAAATAAAAGAAATAAGACTTATGGATCATAAAATAATAATAAAAGAATCAGTATAAATTAAATTTTAATTTACATAAAACTGTAGTTGAGGGGAAGAAAATATGGTAATAGCAGTTATAGATGGAATGGGAGGCGGAATAGGATCTCAAGTTGTATCAGCCCTTAGAGACGAACTTCCATCATATATAGAAATATACGCACTAGGGACAAACTCAATAGCAACAAGTGCGATGATGAAGGCACATGCTAATAAAGGTGCTACAGGAGAAAATGCTATAGTAGTTTCGACAAAAAAAGCGAGTATAGTAGTTGGGCCAGTATCTGTGGTTATACCAAATTCAATGATGGGTGAAGTGACATCTAGAATTAGCGAAACTATATCAGATAGTGAAGCTTTAAAGATATTGCTTCCTATAATGCCAGATAATGTAGAAATGGTAGGACTTGAAGGAAAACCATTGTCTCTTTTAATAAAAGATGCGGTAAAAGTAATAAAAAAAGAATTTAATATAAAATAAGGAGAAGTATAAATGTTAATCAATAAAACTAGTGTGAGAAATCATCATGGACATGACCATGATCACGATCATATAACTCATTCAGGAGTAGCTGTAGCTGAAAACAAAGATGAAAAAACTCTTAATATACTTCTTGTACATTGGGTAAATCATAATGAATCTCATGAAGAAGGGTTCAGAGAATGGGCAGACAAAGCTAGAGAAATGGGAAAAGAAGAAACTGCTAAGAATATTGAACAAGCCATTGAGTATTTAAAAAAATCTAATGAAATGTTATTAGAAGCTAAAAAGAATATGTAGGCAAAACAAGGAGATAATTCTCCTTTTTTACGTTTAAGGAGATTATACTTACTAAAATTTATAAATAATCTATGAAACTTACTTGTATCAATATACTATGCTTTGAACGTAAAAAAGTTTTTTGAGCAACGGACGAAGTCGTTGGCGACATGAAGTGGTTCGCAGACATAGTCGCTCAAGCGAAGCGAATTTTTTACTTATACTAAAAAAAATGTAAAAAACGTTGACATCAAAAAAAAAAACTTATATAATTAGAGTATAGCAAAAATGAATACGGAGAAGTACTCAAGTGGCTCAAGAGGATCCCCTGCTAAGGGATTAGGCTGGGTTAACCGGTGCGAGGGTTCGAATCCCTCCTTCTCCGCCAGTAAGAACTGTTGATTATGTCAACAGTTCTTTTTTAAATCCTTAGGAAATTACATTTACTCCTGAACTGTGGATAAATATAATTTCCAACTCATAAACTTGAGCAACGGACCGCTTTCTTAAGGTCGTTGGCAACATGAAGTGGTTCGCAGACGTAGTCACTCAAAGCTAAGCGAATTTTTTAATTCTTTAGAAATTATAAATCTAGATAAAGAATTAATATTATCTACTATAAAATCTTCATTATGCTTTATGGGAACTATTGTCCCTAAATTGTAAAATAGTACTATATTTCCACTGGAATCTATACCTTTGTTTATATTAATACATAGTTTTAATA
>NZ_JAKEDR010000279.1 GCF_023653455.1 Paraclostridium ghonii | reverse complement strand
TAATATAAACAATACAATATAGTAAATTATATGACTTAATAATAAATTTCTAAAAACCAAACTATCTAATCCCATTATAAATAGATATCCAACTATAGGGGCTACAATGTATATACTCCCTAACACCACTCCAATCTTTTTAAAAGATCTTTCTATTAAAACTCCGGTAAATATAACTACTACTGCAAGAATTACTCCAATTACATCTACCATAAAAAAATCTAATAAATATGGTGATACTATATTTATTATACTACTTTCTTGCATCATATTTGTATATATGTTTACGAATTTTGGAGATCCTATACCTGTAGCTATTTTTATAATGTTTAAATCTATATACCAAAATAAAACTTGACATGCAATAACTCCATATATCATTATTACTATTGTAATTAATTTAGATACATATATGTTAAACCTAGGTTGTGGTAGGCTTAGTAATGTATATATAGTTTTACTTTTTGAGTAATAGTCTCTATACCATATAATAAGTGCATATAACAAGCAAAATAATACAGCTACTCCCAAAGCCATACTACCATATGTATATATCTCGTTTACTGTATATTGATTTACAAAGTTAAAACCTAAGTTTGTTTTTAATATATTTAACTTCATAGGCATATTGTTTTGTGTGCTAATTGTTTTAACAGAATTGTATAAAACCTTAAAAACTCCACCTAAGTTAGCTATAAATAGAACTCCTATAAGTAAGAAATATAACTTATATATTCTCTTAAACTCTATATTATATAAAGTTAAAATTTTATTCATTCTTATATACCTCCCTCATTTTATCTATTATAGATTTGCCTTCTTCCTCACGAGTTTTTTCAGCATTAAAAACCAGTGAAAGCTTACCTTCATCTATAAGAATAACATCATCTGCTATCATTTCAATTTCAGCAATTTCATGTGTAGTTATTATTATACTTTGTTCATCATTTATATATTTTGTCATTACGCCTAAAAAATCTTCTCTTTTAAATATATCTATACCTGAAAATGGTTCATCTAGAATAGTGTATTTAGCATTTTGAGCAAACCCTAAAATTATCTTAACTCTAGATATGTTCCCCTTTGACAGTTCTCTAATTTTTTTATCTTCTGTTAAATTGAACAATTTCAGCATCTCATATGCCTTTTTACTATCCCATCCCTTATAAAATTCTTTCATAAAATCAAAACTTTCTTTTATTGTAAGTTGTGGAAAATAGTTATCTACATCTGGTACAAAAGCTACTTTTTCATATGTTTTATAATTTATTTTTTCTCCATCTATTAATATTTCTCCGCTATCTAGTTTTACAAGCCCACATATAGACTTCAATATAGTTGACTTTCCGACTCCATTTATTCCTAATATGCAAGTTATCTTACCTTCATGTATTTCAAAGGATATATCATCTAATGCTTTTACTTTCTTATACTTTTTACTAGCATTTTTTACTTCTATCAAATCTACACCTCCTAAAATCTACCATTTATTATATCTATAATTTCTTCTTTTTTAATATTTATAGCTTTCATGCTACTTATAAAAACATCCATAGATTCGTTTATTAAATCTTCTTTTATTTTTGTTATTATTTCATCATCATTAGTTATATTACTTTGACAATTCTTATGAGTTGTAATTATTCCCATATCTTCCATTTCTTTATATGCCTTTTGAACAGTATTTGGGTTTACTCTTACCATAACTGCCATTTCCCTTCTTGATGGTATAATATCCCCTACCCCTATATCTCCTCTTACTATTTGTTGCTTTATGTATCGTATAATTTGAATATAAACTGGTTCTTTATCATTTGTGATAAAGTTCATATTTTCACCTCCGCATAACTGTACTATATATATAATACACTTCTAAGTGTATTATATATATAGTACACCTTAAATACAACTATAAAATTAAGTAATTAAACACATTTATAT
>NZ_JAKEDR010000278.1 GCF_023653455.1 Paraclostridium ghonii | reverse complement strand
AAAATATACTGCTGATAATAAAGTATATATATCGTTAATAAAAAAAGAAAGGATATATATAACCGTATATAATAAAGCTAATAACATAATAGAAAAAGAGTTGGATAATATATGGCAGCCATTTTATGTATTAGAAAGATCAAGAAATAAACAATTGTCAGGAACAGGACTAGGACTTAGCTTAGTAAAAGAAATATTGGAATCACATAATTTCAATTATGGAACAAGACTAGAAAATGAATACTTAGAATTTTTCATAGAGTTTTAAATAAAAATGAATATTAAGGAGGCTATATAAATTTTAGCGACTTTTAAAGCATTTTTTAAGCTTTAGAAGCAAAATTTATATAGCCTCCTTTTGTATTTTGTAACATTCGTGAAACAAACTTTTTTTATAATAAGCACATAGCAAATGGCAAAGGAGTGTTAAATTGTGAAAAATAAAAGGTTTATAGCTATTATAGCGATACTAATAACACTTATTTATATAATGATAAGTTACTACTCTTTAAAAAATATAAATAAAGAAGATATAGATGTATCTAAATTCATAAGTGTAGTAGATGAAGTTAGTGAAAATAAAGCTCAAATTAATTGGAAGTATGTAGCTGCGATAATTGGGGTTATTGAAAAAAACGACTTAAAATATATTCAAAGTAAAGAAATAGAGGAAGTATCTAAGCTATTTCTAAGTGTAGAAAATAAATCTAATTCTTTAAATAGTATTGATGAAGTTTTTAGCAAACTTAAGTTTACTAAACTTGAAAAAAAACGTGCACATAGTTATATAAATCAACTTAAAAACTTTGGAGAAACGCCACAAAGGCTTAATAAAAATAGTAAGTATGTAGAGTTTATAGATTCTATAAAAGATGATGCAATAAAAAATTATAAGGAATATAAAGTTTTGCCATCGATAACTATAGCTCAAGCCATATTAGAGTCAGGATGGGGCGAATCGAGATTAGCTAAAGATTATAATAATCTATTTGGAATAAAAGCGGATACACATTGGCAAGGTGAATATGTAACCTTAGAAACTAGAGAATTTCAAAGCGATACTATAAATGGAAGATTTAGAAAATACAAAGATGCAGGTCAATCTATAAACGATCATGCAAAGTTTTTATCTGAAAATAAAAGATACCAAAATAATGGCGTATTTAGAGCTAACACATACACATATCAAGCAAAAGCTCTACAAAATGCAGGTTATAGTACAGATACAAATGCTAAAGGTGAAAAGATATATGCTAATAGTCTAATAGAAATAATAAAACAATACAATTTACAGCTTATAGATAGTGAAGTCCAAAGTAAGTAAAAATTGTAACATACGTGTAACAAAATTAAATTAAAATAACTCTGAGGTGATAATATGAATAAAAAAATATCGTTGTTGTTAAGTTGTGTACTTATAGGTACGAGTATAGGGGGATGTAGTAATGGATTTGTAAAAAGTGATGAAGATATATCAGTTAAAGTAGAAAAGGTTAAGAATTTAGACTTTAAATATGATGTTAATCCTAAAAATTTTCAAATATCTGTAGATGTTGATGGAAAAAAAGAAACTATCTCAGAACCTATGAAAGAGAAATCTGTTACTAACTTAAAAAAGAAGGATGATGAAATTTCTTGGACATATCCAGATGAACACATTAATGTAGGCATAAAAAAGAAAAATGACTATCTAGATGTAGATATAAAATCTACAAACAAGGAAGTAAATAGTTTTACATGGCCAAGTATTAGTGGTGAAAGCTATGTTCTTCCTATAAATGAAGGGAAATTTATTCCAGGTAATGATAAGTACTGGAAGGATTATCTAAATGAACAAAAACTTAATACTATAGAAAGTCTTTCTATGCAATTTTTCTCAGTAAATAAAGATAATTTTGCAGCAACTTATATAATGAAGAATAAATTTAATAATGAGTTGAAG
>NZ_JAKEDR010000277.1 GCF_023653455.1 Paraclostridium ghonii | reverse complement strand
ATTATTATTAATTGTATAATCTGTATAAAGGGTGGGAATTTATGATTTTTTAAAAATTATTAATAGGACTTACATTTTTAATGTGTATATTTACATTAGGGTGTAGTAATGTGGAAAACATAAGCAAAGAAGAGAATTCTAATGAAACTAGTAGCGAACATAATATAAACAAAGATGTTGCTAATAAAATTAGTACCAAAGATAGTTTAAATGAAGTGAAAGGTAAAATATATAATGCATGCATTTATGACAGTAAAGATCGTGCTATTAAAACAATGGAAGAGGCAAAAGAATATGTAAAAAACATATTACCAGATGGAATTAAAGAAATTGAAAGTAAATTTAGTGAAGATAAAGGTGTAACTTATGCTAAATACGGTATAGAAGATTTTGTTTTCTATGTTTGTTACATACATCCTTATAAACCACTGGAAAATAATATTAAAAATTATGATTTAAATACAGTATCAGGAATAAAATTTAAAAGAATAGAAATAAATTCAAATTGGGAGAGTTCTAAGTAGTTTTGTTCTAATATGTATAAGTACAAGTTTCAATTTTTTTGTACTTATACATATAATCAGCCTACATTAAAGACCAATGGTTTCAAAATCTAGTGGCCAATTTTTACACGTATTTCGATATCCTCCAGTATAACTTCACTAGAAAATATGATTAAATAATAATAATAAGATATCAAATAAAATGGGGTGATACATATTGAAGAAAATATTTTCTACATTAGCTTATATTCTATTTTTAGTTCTAATTCTATTTAAACCATTTAAAATACCTAAAAGTTTTAATGAAATACTAAAGGATGATGTTAAAAATATATCAAAAATAGAAATAAGATATAAAGAAGCAAATTCAGATGATGGAGTATTAAGAGTTAATAATAATAATGTAGATATTAAAAATTTATTAAACCTTTTAGAAAAACATAAATATATAAAAATAAATCCAAGTAAAAAAGATTTTAAAGACATTGAAAGTTCAGATTTATACGCAATATTATTTTATGAAGAAGATAAAAATGAAGAAATATTTTCTGTTTATATACAAGGAGATGAATATATAGCTGTAGATAAAGAAGATAATTTTAGACGATATAAAGTATATAATGATGAATTTAATATATCAGAGTTAAGTGATATATTTAAAAATTCAAAATAAAAAAATCCACGTAAGGCAATTATACCAAGGTATATAAAATATATCTCGTCCTCCTATTACTATGAAAATGTAGAATTTTACTTCATATAAATGTCTTTGGCTTTATTCCATAAAACAATATAATATAAATATAGATTGCGCTTGGAGGAAATAAACTATATGACAATAAAACAAGCCTTGGAAATTTGGGATATTTCTCAAAGAAATGAAAGAGCCTGTTGACATGCAAAGAAAGGAGTTTCAAAATGAATAGTGTTTTGATTATAGACGATGATAAAGAGCTTTGTACTCTTATGAAAAAATGTGTAGAGCAAGAGAACTTATCTGCTATTATTGCACATGGCGGTATAGAGGGGATTCGTTTGATTGATGAAAGTAAAAGTAGTGGATCTCTTTCTCTAGTAATTTTAGATGTAATGATGCCTGATATAAATGGTTTTCAAGTTCTTAAAATAATTAGAGAAACAAGCAATATCCCTGTACTTATGCTTACTGCTAAAAATGATGAGGACGATAAAGTTTCCGGACTACGCTTAGGTGCTGACGATTATCTAACAAAGCCGTTCAGTATTATCGAACTTATGGCTCGTGTAAATTCTCTGATTCGCCGTTATACTACTTTAAACCCCACTTTTGAAGGGGACACAGATTGCATATCACTACAAGATATGGTGATTGATAAAGCAAATCACATTGTTTCTATCAATGATATTGTAGTTGAACTCACAAGTAAAGAATTTGATTTACTTTCATTTTTGGCTTCAAATAAAGGACGGGTGTTTACCAAAAAACAGATTTAC
>NZ_JAKEDR010000276.1 GCF_023653455.1 Paraclostridium ghonii | reverse complement strand
ACACTATTTATAAGTCTATTATTCATTTTTATTGGATACACATTAGCTAAAAATAAAAAAAGCAAGTCTAGAAAAAACAATATATTAAGTAAATATAATCAAAATGATATAGAGTCAATTAGGCTTATAAGTAAAATATTATTCTATATAACGTATATATTTAGCTCATTAGTATTACTAGATAAAGCTAGGTTTTCTAACAATGTTGGATATATGGAATTATATGCTTCATATTCATCATCTTTTCCGTTTTGGGTAACGAAACTTGCAGAGATGAATACAATATCTTTATTTGTATTTTTAGGAACATTACCTGCAAAACGCAAAAGTTTTATACCTATTCTCTTATATTCAATCTTAGGGATATTATCATTAGTAATAGGTCAGAGAAACAATTTTGTTTTAAATATAATGATTATAATTGTTTACTTATTCTTAAGAAATAATACTGATAAAAAAGAAAGATGGTTTGGTAAAAAGGAACTAATAACATGTATAGTAATATTCCCTATTTTAATAGTTATTTTGAATTCAGTCTCTTATATTAGATTTGATAAAGATGTAAATAAAAGTTCATTAGGATCATCGATAAATGAATTTTTTTACTCTCAAGGGGCAAGTGTAAATTTAATAGGATATGCAGAAACAATGAAAAATGAAATTGGAGATAATAGAAACTATACATTTGGGAGGATTATAACTTTTATAAAGAATAATAGTATAACTCAAGCATTGATGGACATACCAATGTATGAATCACAAACTGTAGAATCAGCATTATATGGAAATAGTTTTGCAGATAGCGTATCATATAGAATAAGTCCAAATAGATATATAAATGGTTGGGGTTATGGATCGTCCTATGTTGCAGAACTATATATAGATTATGGTTATATAGGAGTTGCTATAGGAAATATGGTTATAGGATTTATTTTAGGATATATGGGGATTTTGTTTACTTTAGGACCTTTGAATGCGGCTATAAGTTTATTTATGACAAGATTGCTACTATATGCACCAAGGGATACTACAATGTCGTTTATTGTAACAACATTTAACTTAATTAATACTTTAACTATATTTTTAATATTTATAGGATGGAAAGTTTTAATTAGCAAAAAACGTAGAAATATAAATTGTTCAGAAGATTAAAATAAAAGGAAGGTTAACATGCTGATATCTATTATTGTTCCTGTTTATAATGCAGAAATATTTTTAACTAGATGCTTAGAAAGTATAAAAAATCAAACATATTTAAATTTAGAAGTTATTTTGGTAAATGATGGCTCCACTGATAGTAGTGGTTTAATTTGTGATAAATATTCCAAAATTGATAGTAGATTTATTTGTATACATAAAGAAAATGAAGGTGTATCTTCAGCTAGAAATATAGGTTTAAGTTTAGCTAAAGGAAAGTATATAGGATTTGTTGATTCAGATGATTGGATAGAACCTAATATGTTTGAAAATTTATACAAATTGATTTTAGATAAAAATGCTGATATAGCAATGTGTGGATACGTTAAACAAGATTTAGATGGAAATATTTTAAATAAAGAAAATAAATCACAAATTAACTTATATAACACATGGGAAGCTTTAAATAATATATTAGATGAAAGTAAGTTTAGAGGTTTTTTATGTAATAAACTTTTTTCTAAAGAAATAATAAATCAAGCCTGCGATGGAAAATTTAAAAATGATATACACTTTTGTGAAGATTTACTATTTTGTTGTCAGTGTATTTTAAAAAGTAAAGTTCTAGTATATGATTCAACACCTTATTATCATTATATAATACATAACAACAATACATGTAAATTAAATTATAGCATAAAAAAACTTACGTCACTAACTGCAGTAGAAGAAATCATTAAATTAATTGATGGTAAAAATGGAATAAATATAAATGATTATAAAACTATGTACATTCATATGAATATTAGTTTAATTATGTATGGAATATATGAAAAATCAATTAATAAAAGTATATATAG
>NZ_JAKEDR010000275.1 GCF_023653455.1 Paraclostridium ghonii | reverse complement strand
ATATGATAAATTCCATTTTTAACTTTTATAGCTCCACCTCTATCATTGCATCTATAGACTACTCCATCTCTATCAGAACCGGTTCCCTTGACCTGTACTTTAGTGTTATAAGGAATGTCTTTAGGGCCTGCCCCTGTTCCCTTCCTTTCCTCTCTTTTTTCCCCCTTCTCCCCCTCCCCTCCCCCTTCCCTTTTTCTCTTTTCCTCTCCTTCCTCTTCTCTCTTTTCTCTTCCTCTTTTTCTCCTCTACTCTCTCCCCTATATATCAGACTTCGATGTTATAGATGATACGCATTTATTGATAAATGGAGATAAAAAGAACTTATATGTATATGACACTAAAAATAAATCAAAAAAAGTAGTAAATGGAATACATTTAGATGAAATGTATTTAAGTAAAGATAAAAGTAAGTTAGTAACTGTGAATTATACAGGAAACAATGAAAGTACAATAGATGTATATGAATTAGGTAAATATAATAATAATGTAGATTTATACAAGCTAGGAAGCATACCAATGATAAAAGGAATGCCGTATATAGACATAAGTGATGATAATAAATTAGCTTATTCTATAGAAGGAACTAAATTTGGACAAAGTGAAATATATACATATAGTATATCGAATAAAAAATGACAACTCAGTTGAGTTGTCATTTTTTACGCTTAAGGAAATTACGCTTACTATAGTTTTGAGCGTAAAAAAGACTTCTAAGCAACGGGCGAAGTCGTTGGCAACATGAAGTGGTTCGCTGACGTAGTCGCTCAAGCGAGGTGAATTTTTTATTCGATAACTGTATTTACTTTAGTTCTTTTAAATTTTGATTCTATATGATCAAAATACAGTTTTGTTTCAGATACAACAATAGGAGATAAAGCTATCAATGCTATTAAATTAGGAATAGCCATAAGTCCATTTACTATATCCGCTAGTATCCAGACAACTTCTAACTTTAGCAAAGATCCTAAAAGAACCATAAATACAAATACAAATCTATATAATTTGATACCGTTTACTCCAAATAAAAACTCATAGCATCTCTCTCCATAATAACACCAGCCAAGTATTGTTGTGAATGCAAATAAACTTAAACTTATTGTCAAAAACAGAGGGCCAAATGTTGGAAGTACAGATTTAAATGCTTCTTGGGTCATAAGAGCTCCATTTAAGTTTGATTGCCAAACCCCTGACAAGATTAAAGAAAAACCAGTAAGGCTACATATTATTAAACTATCTATAAAAGTACCAGTCATTGAAATCAGTCCTTGCTCTGCTGGCCATTTTGTTTTAGCAGCAGCAGCAGCAATAGGCGCACTTCCAAGTCCAGACTCATTAGAGAATACTCCTCTAGCTATACCATTTCTAATTGCCATAGATACTGTTGAACCGAGAAAACCTCCAATTGCAGCTGTAGGCGAAAAAGCACTATTTATTATCAAAATAAAAGTTGAAGGTATTTGATCTATAAATACTATGCATATAAATAAACAAATTGATATATAAGTTATGGCCATAGTAGGAACAATTTTGCTAGCTACCTTAGATATGCTTTCAAGTCCTCTAAATATTACAACAGCAACCAATAAAGTTAAAACGATTCCCGTTATAATAGGTTCTACGCCAAAACTTCCATTTACTGAGCTTGTTATTGAGTTTACCTGTGTAAATGTACCTATACCAAAAAGAGCAACTAAAATACCACTTATAGCAAAAAAAATAGCTAAAGGCCTGTATTTTTCGCCCATTCCATTAATTATGTAATACATAGGACCACCAGATATTTCTCCATTATCATCCTTAACTCTATACTTTATAGCCAAAACACCTTCTGCGTATTTAGTTGCCATTCCAAAGAATGCAGCAATCCACATCCAAAATAATGCACCAGGACCGCCTGCACTAATAGCAGTGGCAACTCCAACTATGTTACCAGTACCCACTGTAGCAGCAAGGGCAGTACATAGCGCACTAAAACTAGTTATATCACCAGATCCAGAATTTTCAGCTTTGA
>NZ_JAKEDR010000274.1 GCF_023653455.1 Paraclostridium ghonii | reverse complement strand
ATGTATTAGTCTACACATAAGAGGAGTTTTTTTATTTATAGAATAATATATTACATGTTTTTCTTTTGAAAAATTTTTTATATAAGGAAATTTTATATAAAAGTTTTTATAATCATATTTAAATACAGTGTTGAATTTTATTTCATCTTCTATTTTCACTTCTAATATTTTACCTTTTTTATCACTTAAAATTCCATATATATTATCGTTTTTGTCTATATCAGCATATACGTCTATAAATGAAAAATCACCTTTAATTATTTCTTCAGTATATATCTCATTATAATCATTTTTGATAACATGATAAATTATACTATCTCCTAGATTTAGGATATTCAATTCTTGATTTGATTTTTTTATTAATATATCCGTGTCATTAAAAAGCATAGTATCATCCCCTTTGTAAAGTAATTTTACTATCTTATTTATATCTATTATAAAGCTTTTATTTTATTCATATTTTAGACAAATTTTCTTTTAAAAAAGTAACATACTATATCAGTATCTCATATATTTAATTAAAGAGAAAACTTCTCTTTAATATATTATGCATAGGAGAGAATATATAACATGAGTGAAAATAAAACTAATCATGAAGTATGTACAGAATGTAATCATCCAAAAAACGATTGTTGTTGCCCAAAACCACCTAAACCACATCCAAATGAGTGTATGCAGTGTTGTGATCCTTTAGAGTTTAAATGTCCTGATATACGCAGAGCAACTTGTATCCCTATATTAGGAGAAAGAATATATGACTTTAAATGTATAAATAAAAAGCAAGAAAGAGTTGCTTCTGATTTGACATTTAGCATAATTTCACAAGGCCCATGCCCATATACAAACGGAGATAAAGTATGTATAGAAAAAATTTCAGTAAAATATGATTGTCTAGGATTTACAAATACTAACGAAGAAGTAGAAAGTAACGTATTGCCAATAATAATAGACTCAACTGGTACTACACTTACTGCAGCTCCATTAAGTTGCTCTACAGCTGCTTTAAGTTTATACTCTAGCTATTCAGGACAATTAACTCCTAACTTTATATGTTGTGAAGAAGGAAGAAATGTTAACTTAGCTCAAGGACCTATACAAGTAGGTGTAGTTAATTATCAATACGTTTTACAAGGTAAGATAGGCTGTATACCTTTTGTTGCAACATATCCATCATTACCTTTCACTGGGGAAATCCCAACATTTGGAGATATAACATTATATAATAATATCTGTCTTCCTCAAGTTACAGATCCTATTGATGTTAAAGCTGATTTCCAAGTAGAAATAGTTCCTAAATGTGTAATCCCTACATCTACGTATAATTCAACTACTAATACTTTTACAGCTAATGTATTTGATTGCCTTTCTATAAGAGAAAAATTCTATGTAACTATAAAAGATGAACTAGTTGTTTATACTGCATTTAATGGTTTAGAGTGTAAGGATGATTGTCATCACTATTCACATGAATTCTATGAAGAGTGGTGTAAAAGATAAACTCAATACAAAATTAGTAAAGGCCTATAAATAGGTCTTTACTAGAGTTTGTAATAAATATCTATAAATGTACATAAAAATAATATATATACTATTTATTTTTTTTGGAGGTTTTTATGTGCGATCAAAAAACTGCTATACAATCTATGATTAATACACTTAATTTAATTGAAGATCTATCATATATAGTTGGTAATGAAGATTATTTTTTTGTGCCTATATCTATTACAACTGATGATGGATTAGTTAGCAAAATATTGATATCAAATTCTAAAAAAGACACTCTGATAATAAATAACGATGTAATTATTTACAAAGATAAAGCCATAAATTTAAACAATATAGTTAAGGTTAAAATTCTTACTCAAAATATACCTTGTGGTAAGTTTAAATCTTTATTGCTAAAAAAATTAGAAAATTTAGTTGCCTTTGATAATAATTCCTATCGTTTTAATTCATTCTCAAACTCAAATAATTTTAATTCATTTAATAATTTTAATAGTAATATTCAAGATTATATAATGG
>NZ_JAKEDR010000273.1 GCF_023653455.1 Paraclostridium ghonii | reverse complement strand
ATATTTAATAAGGGGGTAATAAAGAATGTTATCCGGAAGGTTTAAGGCTTTACAGTTTTAAAATATATATTCTTTACGGGAAAATCTTTAATATAAATTTTCCAAATATTATTAAATTAAATAATATTAATTATTATAAAGTTATGAAAATGGGGTATATAAAAGTAGACAAGCGAATATATAAATATTAAGCTTTGCCCGATTTAAATTAGCTTTTAATAATACATATTTATAAAAAAGAAGGGATGAGGTAAATGTTTGAAAATTTAAAGAGAACAGATGAAGAGATTTATGCTAGTATGCAAAGAGAATTAGAAAGACAACAAAGAAATATAGAGCTAATAGCATCAGAAAATATAGTGTCTATGGCAGTTATGGAAACGATGGGGAGTCATTTAACTAACAAATATGCAGAAGGATATCCAGGAAAAAGATACTATGGTGGTTGTGAACATATAGATGAGATAGAAAGTTTAGCGATTGAAAGATTGAAAAAGATATTTAATGCAGAACATGCAAATGTTCAACCACATTCTGGAGCAAATGCAAACATGGGAGTGTATTTTTCTATATTAAAACCTGGAGATAAAGTTATGGGAATGAACTTATCTCAAGGTGGGCATTTAACACATGGATCTCCAGCTAACATATCTGGACAATATTTTGAATTTACAGAGTATGGTATCAATGTAAAGGATGGAAGAATAGATTATGATGATATAAGAACAAAGGCGCACGAAATAAAGCCTAAATTAATAGTAGCAGGGGCTAGTGCATACCCTAGAGAAATAGATTTTAAAAAGTTTAAAGAAATAGCAGATGAAGTAGGGGCTATGCTTATGGTAGATATGGCACATATAGCAGGTCTTGTAGCAGTTGGTCTTCATCAAAATCCATGTGAAGTAGCAGATTTCGTAACAAGTACTACACATAAAACATTAAGAGGACCTAGAGGTGGATTTATTCTTTGCAAAGAAAAATACGCAAAAGCTATAGATAAATCAATTTTCCCTGGAACTCAAGGTGGACCATTAGAACATATAATCGCGTCTAAAGCTGTTGCATTTAAAGAAGCCCTAGAACCAGAATTTAAAGAGTATCAAACTCAAGTTGTAAAAAATGCTAAAAAGCTTGCTGAAGAACTAATTAAGAGGGGATTTGAATTAGTAACAGGTGGAACAGATAACCATTTAGTATTATTAGATTTAACTAATAAAAATATAACAGGAAAAGAAGCTGAAAAAAGATTAGATGAGGCATATATAACAGCTAACAAAAACACAATACCATTTGATCCAAATGGAGCATTTGTAACAAGTGGGGTAAGATTAGGAACTCCAGCAGTGACAACAAGAGGTATGAAAGAAGACGATATGATAGATATAGCAGAAGCTATAGATTTATGCTTAACTCATGATAAAGAGGATGAAGCTAGAGCTAAAGTAGTTGGATTAACAAATAAATATCCTTTATATAATGAATATAAAATATTTGAATAAAATAGGCTGAAAAAAGTATAGTATGTAAAGTAATAAACTGCGAAGTGTAAATATAAAATCTTTGCGACACAAAGTTAAGAAGATGCTTTGAAATGTCTCTACAGATTTTATATTTACACTTCGTTAATTTTTACATACTACATTTTTATCTTAATTTATAAGGGGAGAAGGTAGAATGCTAGGAGTTCAAATATAAGTTTTTCGACACAAAGCTGAGAAGATGCTTTGAAATGTCGCTAAAACTTATATTTGAACTCTTAGCTATTTTAAATAATATCTGTCTTACTTTAACTTACAAGGAGAGAATGTGAGGGGGAGATGATAAATTTCGAGGGATTTTTTATATGAATTTAAAAAATAAAATTAAATTTTAAAAAAGTGTTGACGTTATTGAATTAAGATGATATAGTATTACTTGTCCTTAAGAAAAGGGCGAAACACAAAAGAGAAAATGAACTTTGAAAATTAAACAGTAGGTTAATTATATAAATTCTTTTTAAAGAATTAAACAACAAACAACCAA
>NZ_JAKEDR010000272.1 GCF_023653455.1 Paraclostridium ghonii | reverse complement strand
TACATATTGTAATAATTAATATGTCAGTTTAATTGTCAGTACAATTATCCCTCCTCCAATTATCCACATGTTATCAACATATTTTTCCACAAAATACTAAGTTATCAAATTATTGCCTTTTCTATGAAATTTCACTAATGTATTTTAACATAAAAATAAACTTTTTCATAGAGATATTAAACTTTTAATACTTGTTTAGCATATGCTATAACATACGTAGCGAATGTATAATCATTAAGCGCCGTATGTCATAGTATTACAGAGGAGAAGCGTTTATGTTCATTTATAGCAAATTAAGACATTTAAAAAGAATGTAAATTTTAATAAGGTAGGAAGTACTAACTCGGGGGCTTGTGATAGACTTATAATTCCTAAGGACTTGCTTGTTGAATTAAACATTATGAATGAAGAAAATAAAGTAATAATTTATATTGAAGGTAATGAGATAGTAATAAAAAAAGACGGTGATAAATAAAACCATCTTTTTTTATTGAAAATAAACTAGTGTTACATATCTAAATAACTAATGATGAACTACAAATATATATCTACATTAGCATAATTGTTAACTAGTTTTTTATAAGAATAATTTATTGAATTATTTTTCTTTAATAAATTTATTGTTTTTCATATGTACACCACCATTCAGTTAACTCAACTAATGCATCCATTTTCCTTTTAACTCTTTCTTCTCCTGTAAATCCACCTGTTCTGATGCTCCAATCTCCAGGATAAAATTCTTCTAAAGTTAAATACCATCCTGTTAAACCATGTAGATGTTCTAGTTTTTGTTGTGCATACTCTTTAGCTCCGAATCCACCTGTTAATATATTATACACGGTACTATCTTGAATAGGAGGATTACTATTGAACTTAACTCCTAAGTAATTACATATACCTTTAGCTATAGCCGTTGCAAATTCTTCTTGTTTATTTTTAAGTAAATTAGCATCTTCTGTGTTAGAAATGAATGATAGTTCTACTAAACAAGCATCCATATTAGTCTCTCTTACAACATGGAAATCTCCTTCTTTTACACCTCTATTTTTAGTATAATTTTTAGAGTTTATAATTTCAGCATGGACCTTATCTGCTAATGGTCTGTATGCAAATTTATAGCAAAAAGTTTCTACCCCTTGAGCAGATGAAACTTCTGCACTATTTGCATGTATAGATACAAAACAGTCCGCTCCCCAGCTATTCGCATCTGAACTCCTATATTCTAGAGTTTTATAAACATCTGTTGTTCTTGACATTCTTACATCTAAATTACATTTTTTTAATTTTGCTTCTACTTTTTTAGCAACAGATAAAACTATATCCTTTTCTTGAATTCCATTTCCTATTGCTCCACTATCTGTTCCTCCATGACCTGGATCTAAATATACTTTTTTCATACTAAATTTCCTCACTTTCATTTTTATTATTTATATTTGATTTTTTGTTGCCATCTTGTAACTGTTCTAACGCTTCTGATAATCTGCCTTTCACTGCTAATCATAAAGCTATACAATTTTTCAATATGCTATTATATGTTCTTTAAATTTACTTCTTACATAACCTTCTTCTCAAGCAAATTTATATTTTCATCTGCAATAGAAAGAGAGAACTCTAACAAGTCCTCTCTACTTAATACATGTTCAATTTTTCGATCTTTTAAATCTGTAAGAACAATTAACACTACATGCTCTTTATTATATATAATTTCAACGTGCTCTTACCTACTTTCTATTTTTCTTATATAATGTAATCTATTAGTATTAACTCATTAGTAAGCATTTCACAACATAATCCATTATAATAATTGTAAATATTTGGAATTAACATAACCAAGGCCCTTATTTCCTTTAAATCCTTCTATACTTACCCAATCATTTAAACAGTATTGTAAGTTAACTATGTCGCCATATTTAACTTGTCCTATTATGTCGTGTTCAGTTCCTCTATCGTATCTTACATTTAAAACGTCAGCTATTACTTTAGCTTTTTTTCCAGAATAATCTCCGTTTTTAAACCCTTCATTTGGAG
>NZ_JAKEDR010000271.1 GCF_023653455.1 Paraclostridium ghonii | reverse complement strand
AACTATGGAACATTTAATTTTAATATACAATAATCAAAATAAAGAAACTTCAATTTTAAATAAATTGAAGAGTATGAAAAAAGATGAGATAAACACATATCTATTGATAGAAGAAACTAACAAATTAAAGTTAGTTTTATCAAAATATCTAGAAAAAAAATTAGAAGATCTAGAAAAAAATATAATTAATAAAGCAACAAAGGAATTTAGAAAAAAATATACAGATTACACTATAATAAAGAATCACTTATTATACATCGATAATATTGATAGTATATTAAAAAAATGGGGGGATTATGGTGAGTAATTTAAACGATTATATTGAAGAAGTGAAGTGCACTTTTATAGAATCTCCGATTAGAAATTATATAATAAATGAAAAAAGCATGCCTTTTAAAAATATTATTAAACACAATCTAGAAGAAGTAATGAATAATTTAAATACTTTACTAGAAAAACCGTATAAGCAATTGAAAATAGCAGTAATGGGAGAGGTTAAATCAGGTAAATCTACGTTAGTAAACTCAATTATAGGGAAAGAAGTTTCTGAAGTAGACGTTTTAGAGGCTACATCATCAATTATAAATATTTTTTATAATGAAGAAGAATCTTATGATGCAGACCAAAACTGTATGAATATTGGGATAAACTCAGAAATATTAAAAAATATTAGTATAGTAGATACACCTGGACTAAAAAGCATAACTGAAGAAAATGAAAAAAAATCTATAAAATATATACAAAATGCAGATGTAATATTATATGTTTTTGATTCAACCCATATAGGACAAGAAGATATAAAAGAAGCTGTTGAACTAATTTCATCTTATGGGAAACCTATAATTGGAGTGTTAAATAAAGCTGACTTACTACATGATGATTATAAAGAAGTTTTAGCATATGTAGAAGATGAATATGATTTGTATATAGATAAATTTTTTATAATATCATCATATTTACAATACCAAGATAATATAACAAAAGAAGCAACAGCAAAAGAGCATGATTTAATATCTGAATACTCAAATGAATTAAAATATAATTTTGAAGCATTAATGACGTTTTTACAAGAAATTAGAAACAATAATAATGAAATAAAAAATCAAAGTATAAACTCATCTATAGAAGCTTTAAAACATAAGGAAAAAATATATCATTATGAGTATTTGAAATCATTAGAAATGCTAGAAAGTGAACTAATAAATCATAAGAATTTACTAGATGGAAAATTTGACTATATACAAGCTAAGATGGAGTTTGAAATCAATGAATGGCTAGGAAAAAATTTCTTGGAAAATGAAATAAGTAGAATAAATAAAAGTATGGACGTAGCTAGAGAATATATAAATGATAGCTATATAAACAGTGTAATTAATGATAAAAAAGTAGAACTAGATGAATTATTTTTTAAAGAATGGAATGATTGTATAAAAGAGGTAAATAGTCTAACTAATAATAAAATAAAAGAATTTATTAAAGATATAAATTATAGAGATTACAATATAGATTTGCCAAAGGTAAAATTAAACGAAGAAGAGATTGATATAAACGAAATGTTAGCAACAATAGGAACTGGAGCTTTGCTTGGAGCTACATCTGGTAGCGCAGTGGCTGTATATGCAGCAGCTCTTTCTGCATCAGCTCCAAGTGTTACAATAGGAACGGCAATGCTTACTTATTGTCCACCATTACTTCTAGCAGGAACATTAACTGGAGGAATTGGAAAAGTATTATATGAGAAATTGAAAAAAGAGCAGATGAATAAAGATATATTAGATGACATTGAAAGCTTTAAAGAAAATATTAAGTTTGAAATAAAAAATATATTAATAGATATATATATAAAAGCTAGCAAAGAAATTATAAGAATAGACCAAAGTATATTTGAAAATTCAAAAAATATATGCATGAATGAGTATGAAATAGAAGAGTTTAAAAATAATTTAAAACTGTATATAGAAAAACTGTAATAAAAATATAAAGCGTTAATTAAATATTTAATTAACGCTTTATATTTTAGCTTAGCATCTATTATAGATTTTATAT
>NZ_JAKEDR010000270.1 GCF_023653455.1 Paraclostridium ghonii | reverse complement strand
ATATTACAATTTATGGTAAAATATAAATGGAATTATTAAAGCATGATAAAATAAATATAAAGTTTGGGGTTAATAGAAGTTTTGTTATTTAGGGAGGTTTTTTATGTATAGAATTGTTATTTGTGAAGATGATGATTCCCAAAGAATTACATTATATAATTCGATACGAAATATATTTGAAGAAATATCTAATAAAGTTGAAATATTTGAATTTCAATCAGGAGAAGAACTTATAAATTCAGAAATTGAAGATATAGATATATTTTTTCTAGACATACAAATGGATAAATTAACAGGTATGGATGTTGCTAAAAAAATTAGGGAACAAAATGATTCTTCTGAAATAATATTTACGACATCATTAATTGAATATGTTCAAGAGGGGTATACGGTTAGGGCATATAGATACTTACTAAAACCTATAGAAGAAGCAGATTTAAAAGAACATATATTAAATTGTATTTCAGATATTATAAGAAAAAGAGAAAATTTTATGATTGTAGAAGAGAATGGGATTAAGCATAAAGTATCTATTAAAAAAATTACATATATAGAAATTATAAAAAAAGATATAACAATTCATACTTTAGATAGAGATTATAATGTTAAAAATAGGATTAAAAATTTAGAAAAAGAACTTTCAATGCATAATTTTTTTAGATGCCATAAGAGCTATTTAATAAATATGGAACATATTGATTTTATAGGCAAAGACAGTGTTATGATAAAAAATACACAAATACCAGTTAGTAAGCATAGAATGAGCAATTTAAAAACTAAATTAACAAATATGTTGGGGGCTGTGATATGTTAGAGGAAAATTTTGTTTTTGTATTAATAACAATAGTGTCCTCGGCTATAGAATTAGTAGTTCTAAATAAAGTATTAAATGAATTTGTAGATTTAAAAAATAATAGGAAAAACAAAATAATTAGTTTAATTATTTTTACTTTATTAATCTTTATATGTGAAATTGTAACAATGAATATAATAATAAAATCTAATTGGACAATTGAAGAAGCCTCATTATATATGTTCATAGTTAGATCTTTTAAAGGGGTTATTTCTGTAATTTTGATATTTGCATTTATAAAAGTTAATTACGAAATAGGAATAGCTAAAAATCTAATTATAAGTATAAGTTATATTTTTATGTTAGGATTGCTTAATGAAGGTGCATATGCATTTTTATCTTTATTATGTAATAAGTTGATAGAAATAAGATATTATTGGTATTATTCATTAAGATATGACAAATTAATTTTTTTAGAAATAAATATACTAATAAACTTACTCTTAATATATATTGTAACAATAATCAATGTTTTAAGGTTAAAAGTTAATTTAAATAATAAGCAATATAAATATATATTTTTTTCAATAATATTAAATTTATTAAGTGCTATATTGATCTTTGGAACTATATATAAAACAACTCAAACTGTAACAAATCTTGCTTTAGATGTAGTTATTGTTTTAATTTCAAGCAGTATATTGATTTTAAACATTCTTTTCATGTGGCTAATAACAAGGGTTATAAAAGATAGCAATTTAAGAGCAGAAAATAAATGTATAAAAGAAAATATACAATTACAACATCAGTACTACTTAAATATTCAAGAATCTCAATTGAAAGTAAAAAAACTATATCACGATATGAAAAATCATATGATATGTATAGAAAATTTATATGGTAAAAATGAGTATATAGAAAATATAAATAATCAGCTTAAAGAATGTAATTCTATATTTAATACAAATAATATGATTCTAGATATTATATTAAATGACAAACAAAGAATTTCCAAAAGTAAAGGTATAGACTTACTTGCTAATATAAACTTTAGGGAATGTGACTTTATAGATGGAGCAGATGTGTGTAGTATATTTTCTAATATGATAGACAATGCAATAGAAGCTTGCGAAAAAATAGAAGATAAAAATATTTTAAAAAGAATTAATATAAAAGGAACTATAGTTAGAAGCCTATATATTATAAAATGTGAAAATCCTAAAAATAATATAATAAAACTAAAAAATGGGCTAATTTTAACTAATAAAAAAGATAAGTTTTTACATGGAATAGGTATAAGT
>NZ_JAKEDR010000027.1 GCF_023653455.1 Paraclostridium ghonii | reverse complement strand
GGAGGGAATATATGTATAAAATTATAAAAAGCTTCAATAATAATGTTATATTATGTATAGAAGAAAGTAAAAATAAAGAGTACATTTTAATAGGAAATGGAATTGGATTTAAAGCAACTATAAATTCAATTTTTAAGGATACAGATAAAGTAGAAAAAATATTTGTTATAAATGAAGATAGATATAAAAATATAGAGGAATTATATAATTCTATAAATCCAACTTATATTGGAGTTGCCACAGAAAGTTTGTCTATAGTAGATAACAGCATAAATGTGGACATGAATAACAAATCACATATGGCATTATTAGATCATTTAGTATTTGCTATAGAGAGATATTACGATAATATCTATTTAGAAAATCAATTTAAAGCAGAGCTAAAAACTTTATATGAATATGAATGGGATTTAGCTAAAGATATAGTTGATTTTATAAATAAAGCGTTAGGAATAAACTTAACAGAAGATGAAGTTGCATTTGTAACTATGCACATAAATGGAATATTAAATAAAACAAGAGCTGTTGATAGTGCTAAACAAGCTATAATAATTAA
Organism: Paraclostridium ghonii; assembly: GCF_023653455.1. Classification (GTDB taxonomy): domain Bacteria; phylum Bacillota; class Clostridia; order Peptostreptococcales; family Peptostreptococcaceae; genus Paraclostridium; species Paraclostridium ghonii. The sequence goes on along the minus strand of NZ_JAKEDR010000027.1, from coordinate 27,373 downwards.
AGAAGCTATTGATTTTTTAGAAAAAAAATTAGGCATAAGTATTTGTAAAAACTCTATATATTATAATAGATTAATAATACATTTAAGGCTAGCTATAAATAGGGCTGTTAAAGGGATTTCGGAAGAAAATATGCTATTAGATCATATAAAAGAAAAGTTAAGTAGTTCGTATAAGATATCTGAAACACTATGCAATTATTTAAATGAAAATTATGATATAAAGTTAAGTGAGAATGAAATAGGATTCATTACATTACATATAGATAGACTAATAACAAAAACTAAAAAATAATGTAGAAAAAAGTCGGGAAATTGTTTACAAGGCTTAAATTAGATGCTATAATATAACATATACTTAATAAATAAGCGTGTTACTGGTAAAGCAGGCAAGAGCTAATATATTTGTATTTATACTATTATTTTATAATACGTAAAAATATGAATATTTTAGCTCTTTTTTATTTATCATAGTAATATGCATAAAATATCAATTTAAATTTAATTTTATTTTCATACTAAAAAATTAAGGAGGAATTATAATATGCTTCAATTTTTACAAAGAATAGGTAAAGCAATAATGCTTCCAATAGCAGCATTACCTGTTGCAGGGATATTATTAGGTGTTGGTGGAGCGTTTCTTAGTATAGCAGCATTAGAAAATGCACCAGCTATATATCAACCTTTAATAGCTTTTGTATCTATACCAGCTGTAACTGTAGTGTTACAAATAATGAGAGGTATAGGTGATGTTGTATTTGGAAACTTACCGTTATTATTTGCAGTTGGGACAGCAGTAGGTCTTGCGAAAGAAGATAAAGGTACATCAGCACTTGCTTCTGTATTTGGATTCTTAATAATGAATAAAGTTATAAGTGTATTACTTGGATTAGGAGTTACTCAATTAGGTGTTATAACGCCAGATAGTACTCCGACACAATATGCTACATACGTAACTACAACATTAGGTATATATACACTTAATATGTCTGTGTTTGGTGGTATTATAACTGGTATAGTTACAGCTAGTTTACACAATAAATACTACAATATACAATTACCACAAGTTATAGGGTTCTTCTCAGGTTCAAGATTTGTTCCTATAGTAGTTTCAATAGGTATGGCAGTTGTTGGTGGAATACTTGCATTTATATGGCCATTTGTTCAAGATGGAATAGCACTTATAGCATTAGGAGTTAATAATGCAGGTATAGTAGGAACTTTCTTATTTGGAGTAATAGAAAGATCGTTAATACCATTTGGACTACACCATGTATTCTATACGCCATTCTGGTTTAGTTCTTTTGTTGATGGTCATGTTTTAATAGATGGAACTTGGCAAACAGTTCAAGGTGCAAACTATGCATACTTTGCACAATTAGGAAGCATGCAAGATTTAGTAGGTGCTTCACCAGAAACAATGTCAAAAGTAGTAGAAGGAACAACAAGGTTTATGGCTGGTAAATTCCCATTCATGATGTTTGGATTACCTGCAGCGGCATTAGCAATGTATCATACAGCTGCTCCAAGTAAGAAAAAAATTGTAGGAAGTTTATTATTATCAGCAGCAGTTACATCTTTCTTAACAGGTATAACTGAACCATTAGAATTTACATTCTTATTTGTTGCACCAGTTTTATATGGAGTACATTGTTTACTTGCAGGTTTATCATTCTTATTAATGGATGTATTAAATGTATTCATAGGTATGACATTCTCTGGAGGATTTATAGATTTCACATTATTTGGAATACTTCCAGCTGGAGCAGGAGTTCCAACTAACTGGTTAAGAGCTGTAATGGTAGGAGCTGTATACGCAGTAGTTTATTACTTCTTATTCAAGTTCTTAATACTTAAGTTTAACTTAAAAACTCCAGGTAGAGATGAAAATGAAGAAGAAACAAAATTATATACAAAAGCTGATTACCAAGCAGGCAAAGGTGGAAAATCAGCAAATAGTGAAATAGAAGAAAATGCACCACATGTTTTAGAAGCATTAGGAGGAGCTGAAAATATAGTTTCTGTAGATGCATGTATAACTAGATTAAGAGTAGAAGTTAAAGATACTTCTAAAGTTCAAAAAGACAGGTTTAAACAACTTGGTGCTGTTGGAGTTATGGAAGTTGGTAAAGGTATACAAGTTATATACGGAGCTAAAGCTGACGCATATAAACAACAAATAAATAAAATACTATCAAGATAAATTAAAAGCCTTAAAGTTTAACTTTAAGGCTTTTTTACGCTTAAGAAAGTATATATTTACTAAAAACTATAGATAAACTATAAAACTTAATTATATAAATATACTATGTTTTGAGCGTAAAAAAATTTTTAAGCAACGGACGAAGTCGTTGGCGACATGAAGTGGTTCGCCGACGTAGTCGCTCAAGCAAAGCGAATTTTATTACAAAATATGGATATAATATTTTTTACTTATAAATCACATAATATATATTATACAACAGGAGGAATATATACTATGGTAAATATAAAAAAGATTATATCCTTGATTATAATTACAACTGTATCATTTTCTATAATTTATATAAATTTAAAATTAAATGAAAGTGTTAGCACAGATGAAATAAAAACGTCGATAATACAGGGGTTTAAATCTGTAAAGGTAGTATCAGATAACAATAGTATAGATTATGACGGACTGAAATTTAATGTAAACATGCCAGTAGTAGATTATGAAGATAAAAATGTAGAAAGATATATAAACACATACATAAGAAAAAGTATAAATGAATTTATAAATTTAAAAAAACAAAAGAAGGATATTTCGAAAAATTCTAAAGATGAAAAAATAGTTATAAATTACCATGTCATATTTGAAGACAAAAGGGTTCTCAATATACTTATATACAAGGATGTATATATAAAAAATAAAAAGTATGAAAGAATAAAAGATAGTTATGTATTTGATTTAAAAACAGGGCAAAGAATATTTTTAGATAATTTTTTGAAAAATAATGAAGATTATCAAGACGTAATAGAAAATTATATAATAAGTGAAATTGATATAAAAAATATAAAAATATATAAAGACAAAATCAATATAGATAAATATACTAATTATTATATAACTAATGATGGAATAGGGATATATTTTAACCCGTATCAAGTGAGTGATAGAAAAGATATTTATGATTTTAAAGTTCCATTTACATCATTTAATAATAAAATAAAGGATTTAGATACAAGTCCCATAGTTGCACAAATAGACACACAGACCGTAACAAAAAATAATAAATATATAAATAGTATAATAAATATACCTATTATAATTACTGAAAATAAAAGCATTGAAAAAAATATAAATGAACTTATAAAAAATGACATAATGAATGGATATTATAAAGTAGAAGAAGAAGCTAAAAACTATTTGAAAAATACTCCTAAAGAATATATAAATCCATTTATATATAATGTAAATTTTGATGTGAAGAAAAATAGTGATTTTATGTTAAGTATTGTAATTAAAGTATATCAATACAGTGGAGGAGCTCACGGGTTTTATGAAAACAAATCTTATAATATTTTTATGGAAAATGGAGAAAATCTAAACCTTAAAGATTTATTTAAAGAAAACTCAGACTATAAAAAGGTTATAAATAGTATAATAAGAGAACAAATAAAAGAAAGTAAAGCAGAGTATAGCTTTAAGTCAATTTCTGAAAATCAAAAATTTTATATTCAAGATGATAAGTTGGTAATATATTTTGATCTATATGAAATAGCTCCTTTTGCAGGTGGAATTCCAGAGTTTAAAATAAGCATCAATGAAATAAACCATATTTTAAATGAAAAATATATAAGCATATTTAAATAGTGTAGTAATTTACTACACTATTTAAATTTTATATTAAATTTTTGGATTCAATGATGCTATTCCTGTAACGGCAACATAAACTCTAGAAAGTTCATACCATGTTTTAAAATCTACAACTCCACTTTTAGGAAGTCCGAAGATACCTTGAAATACTTTAACTGAGTTAGCAGTATCCTCACCAAATATACCATCTTCTTTAACTTTAGGAATAGCAGGATATCCTTTAGAAATAGCATTTAATTGACTTTGAACTGTTCTAACATCTTTACCAGTAGATCCAATTTGAAGTACTTCTCCAGGAAAAGATACAGGAACACCACTGACTATAGGTGCTTTTTCAAGAACTATACTTTCTCCATAAAAATTTCTTAATATTTCTTCATAACTAAATCCTTGATCTCCTAAATTTTTACTTCCCCATTGTGTCATTTGGCCAGGACATTGAGTTTTAGAACCATCACAATATTGTGCCAACAAAGGCTGTCTAGCAGTAGGAGGTCTTTTTATAAAAGTATTAAAAACCTCATCTACAGCTATGCTTATGGTATCAAATACATTTCTTTCATGAATATATTTATGATCATAAGCTGTAGTTGATGTAATTGTGAAAGAGTAGCCTTTACTTCTATACCATTCGGTAAATACCCTATTTAATGTAAATGATACTATTGCTATTACATTTGCTATAATAGTTTCTTTTGGCCATGTAGAATAAATTTCTGATGAAGCGACATTTTTTATATAATCTTTAAAATATACCCAATAGTTGGTAGCATTTTTATTTTCAGGTAAACCATCATGTACAACTACAAACTCAGGAACGACTGGGTTATCTAAAACAACAAATCCTGTTGGTGGTGGTATGGGTTTTAAATCGCTTTCAGGTATTTTAGGAGGATAGTTACCCCATAATGTATGAGGTCCTATATCTACGATTATTTCATTTTGTCTAGTATATAGACATTTACTTCTTTGACGTGGAACCATTTGAATTCCTTGCTGAGCTATTACGGTAGCTAACACTTGAGTTCCATTTATTATTATAGGGTCATATCCATCTTTTGTAACTTCAACTATATACTGGCTATAAGGTCTGACGTCACTTGGCTGTAGAGAGTATATTACATCGGGAGCTTCTAGATTGAGACCTACAACCTGACCTGAAATATCAGTTTTTAAGTTTTGATAAATTACTTGAGATGCTTTATTGTCACTTCCTATGGAGTATACATTTACATTTGCGTTTGAAACTGGAAAGTTAGTAGTGCTGTCTATAACGCTAACAGTTAAGAATCCATCTTGCATAAAAAAACTCCTTTCTTTATAAAATCAACGTATCTATACATAGTATGAATAAAAGTATTATTTTGTTAAGATATTTGGAAATAATATAATATGAATGATTAAACAAGAAAGGTAACGTAAAAATGAAATTAAACTTATTAATAATATCTTTAGCGCCGACTTTAGCGCTTTTAATGTGGATATATATAAAAGATAAATATGATAGAGAGCCTATAAAAGTGCTTATAAGGTTATTTTTTATAGGAACTTTAATAAGCATTCCTGCAATAGCTATAGAAGATATATTACTTAGAGTTAACATTAATAATTCATATTTAAATTTAATTTATACTTCATTTATAGTTGCAGCAACAACAGAAGAAGTTTTAAAGGCTATGGTTTTAATTTCATATACTTTAAAAAGTAGATATTATACAGAAAAATTAGATGGAATAGTTTATAGCATATGTATAACTCTTGGGTTTGCTACAATAGAAAATATTATTTATATTTTTAATGGTAATTATTTAAATGTATTTCAAATTGGACTAGCTAGAGCTGTTATATCTATACCTGCACATGTATTATTTGCGATAAATATGGGATATTATCTATCTATGTATAAATTTAATTTAGATGAATTAAAAAGCAGAAGAATGTTTTTAGTAAAACTTATTTTAATACCTATAATTTTACATGGATTATTTGATATTTTAGCTATGATAAAAACTACATGGGCTTCTATAGTATTTATTGTATATTTAGTTTATTTATGGAAGATAAGTTTAGATAAGTTGGATGAATATACAGATTATGCAAGAAGACGTTTTTTCAGATTGAAAAGAAAGAAAAACAAAAACAAAAAATAGGAGTGATTGTATGAGTTATATAAATAAAAGCCAGGAATTAGTTATATCTAAATTTTTACAAAGATATGATTATGATGGCGTTTTAGATATATTAATTGAAAGCGGAATAGAAAGTGGTGATTTATATTATTTATTAAAGTCATGTAAATATGCTACTAATTTTGATTTTAAAACTGCACTTAAGCTTACAAAAAATTTAAGCGATCAGATGTTAGAAAGGAAAGAAATAAAAAATCTTATAACTAATTTAGAAAATTTAAATAAAGGGGAACCGGAAGATATATTATCTGAACTAATAGAAAATATAAAAATTCAGATAGTAAATGAAGAATATATAGATTTTTTAGGAAGACTATATAGATTAAAAGAAGCTTTGTTCAAATATATATTTGTTAATACTAAGGAAGGCAAAAGATATACTGTGTCAATGCATGGAAATATGGTGTCTAAGAAAAATATACTATATACTCTTAAAAAGAAGTATAATATATATAACGGTAATCTTATACATGGTGTAACTCAGTATATAAACAGATACCTTAAACAAACGAAAAGAATGGATAGAGTTCTTGAAATACTAAATAGTGAAAAACTTGAAAATTTAATAAGACTTAGAAATGAAAGCCCAGTAGGACATGGATTTAGAGGTGTAAGTAAGGAAGATATTGAAAAGATATATGGAAGTCCTATGGAGGTTGTATATGACTTAATAAAAGCTTGTGAACTTTTGGATTTGGGAATAAATACTAAAAAGTATGAGCATGTAAATGATATAGTCATAGAACTTTTATCTAAGTATGTAGAACACGGAGGAGATGGTGAATTTGAGCACAAATATTAAAAAGGAAATAATAGAATGGATAAAAATTATAGTTACCTCACTAGTTATAGCACTTGTGATAACTCACTTTGTTAGGCCTACATTGGTACAAGGGTCATCAATGTATCCTACACTTGAGGAAAAGGACTATTTAATAATAAATCGGGTTACATATAACCATAAAGAACCTCAAAGAGGAGATATTATAGTTTTTAAATCAAATTTAGTGCAACCTAATGGAAAAGAAAAAGATTTAGTAAAAAGAGTTATAGCTGTTCCGGGAGACCACATAAAGATTACTAATGGGCAAGTTTATATAAATGGAAAACTTCAAAATGAACCTTATATACATGGACAAGCAACTGAAGGAGAAATAAACATGACCATTCCTAAAGGGTATATATTTGCAATGGGGGATAATAGAGGAAACAGTATGGACAGTAGAGATCGTGAGGTTGGAATAGTAAAAGAAAGTGATATCATGGGTAAGGTCATGATAAGATTATTGCCTTTTAATAAAATAGGAAAAGTTTCATAGGAGTGAAAAATGAAATTAGGAATACCTGCTTTAGTTCATGAGATAGAAAGCGCTATTTATATATGTAAAACATTTAAACAAATAAATCATATAGAGATAGGAATTGACAATCTATACGAATGTGAACAAATTTTAAACTATAAAAATGAATTTAAAGAAAATGATATAAGTGTAGGCATACACTTACCTATGGAGTTAAACACTTGTGAAAATGTAGAATACGTAAGAAGTTCATGGATAAAGTTTATATATGAAATAAATAATAAACTTAATGTATTAGATATAAAATATTTTAATATGCATTTAGGTTATGTAATAAAACCTAGATATGATAAAGATAAAATAAAGTATCTAAATAACTCTATAAATTTTCTACAATCAATAAATGTAGGTAAGTCAAATATATTTATAGAAAATACATATACACACGGTGGGGATATAAGTAATATAGGAACAACAGCAAGTGAATTTGAATATATATTTAAATATATAGATAATATTGGATTTTGTTATGACACAGGACATGATTTAATAAATAAAGATAATTTTATTGATATATTAAAAGATAAAGTAAATTTAATTCATTTAAGTGACAATGATGGAAATAAAGATTTGCATATTGGAATTGGAAAAGGAATTTTGAATTTAGGAAGCTTAAAAAATTTAATGTCTATGAATATTCAATATGCAGTTTTGGAAATTAAATATGAAGATATAGATGAATCTATAAAAGTATTAGAACGATTTATGTAAAATAAATCGTTCTAACTTTATAAATAGATAAATTAAAGGATAGGAGAGAATTTTATGGAAAGCATAAATATAAAAATTGATGATAAAAATTATGAATATCCTAAAAATGTAATTTTAGATACAATATCAAGGGATTTAAGTGATGAATATAAGGGTATAGTAACAATAGGAAAAATAAAAAATAAATTAAAAGATTTAAGCAGTAGTTTATGTGAAGATTGCAATCTAGAGTTAATTGATACAACTCAGCCAGATGGAATGAGGGTTTACATGAGAACACTATCTCTAATTTTCATAAAAGCTTGCGAAGAAATTTATCCTGGTTGTGATGTTACAATAGAACATTCTTTGTCAAATGGATTATATTGTGAGATTAAAAATAATAAAAATGAAGTTACAGAAGAAGATATGAATAATATTAAATTAAAAGTTAAAAACATAATAGATTCTGACTTTAAAATAGAAAAAATTGTTACAGATAAGTTAGATGCAATTAAGATACTTAAAGAAAATAATAAAAGTGCAAAAGCAGAACTATTAAAATACAAAGAATATGAAGATGTGAAACTATATAAATGCGGTGGATATATAAACCATTTCTATGGGCATATGCTGCCGTCTACAAGTTATGTTAAAACATTTGATATAAAGAAATGGCAATCTGGAGTTGTTATATTAGGACCGAGCAAAAATGATAAAAGTAAACCTCAAGACTTTGTACCACAACCAAAACTTTCTAATATATATAAAGAATCTGAAATTTGGTCAGAACTTATGGGAATTGATAAGGTTGCTAGTTTAAATGAAGCCATTATAAATAATAAGTATGGAGAGATAATAAGCATAGTAGAAGCTTTACATGAAAAAAAGATATCTCAAATTGCAGATATGGCAAAAGAACATAATAAAAGAGTTATATTAATAGCAGCTCCATCTTCATCTGGGAAAACAAGCTTTGCACATAGACTATCTATACAGCTAAAAGTTAATAATTTACATCCAGTTCCAATATCTTTAGATGATTATTTTGTTGATAGAGAAGATACTCCGTTAGATGAATTTGGAAACTACGATTTTGAATCTATATATGCTATAGACTTAGATTTATTTAACAGAGATTTAGAAAAGTTATTAAAAGGTGAAGAAATTAAACTTCCTAAATTTAATTTTAAAACAGGGAAAAGAGAATTTAGTGGAAAAACTTTAAAAATAGAAAAAGATCAACCTATTATTCTAGAAGGTATACATGCATTAAACCCGATGTTAACACAAAGTATAGATGATAAGGATAAATTTAAAATATATATAAGTGTTCTTACTCAAATAAATTTAGATAATCACAACAGGATACCAACTACTGATTTAAGACTGATAAGAAGGATAGTTAGAGATTATAACTTTAGGGGTTATAGTGCAGAAAAAACTATTTTAAATTGGTGGTCAGTAAGAAGAGGAGAAGATAAAAATATATTCCCTTATCAAGAGGAAGCTGATATAATGTTTAATTCAGCTTGCTTATACGAACTGGCTGTGTTAAAAAAATATGCTAAACCCCTTTTAGAACAAATAAAAGATGATAATGCAGCATTTATAGAGGCTAATAGAATATTAAAGTTTTTACAATATTTTGTAGAGTTAGATGATGAGCTAGATATACCTCCTACTTCTATAATTAGAGAATTTATTGGAGGTAGTAGAATCGTTGACTAGACTTTAAATCCTGGGAAGTTGACATAAACCCAGGATTTTTTGTATTATATTAATAACAATCTTGTGACGTTATTAAATAAATAAGGAGGAGTGCGTATGGAAAATGTATTAGAACAAATACTTGAAGATAACAGAAAATATACTAATTATGGACATGTAGCAACTTATATACCTGAACTTAAAAAAGCAAGACAAGATGATTTGGGTATATGTATGATCGATATGAATAACGGAATTCATACAGCTGGGAATTATGATAAAAAATTTACAATACAAAGTATATCTAAACCTATAATATTAGCTTTAGTACTTAGCGAAAATGATTGGGAGTATGTATTTTCTAAAGTTGGAATGGAGCCTAGCGGAGATCCTTTTAATTCTATAATGAAATTAGAGACAAATAATTCCAAAAAGCCTTGCAATCCTATGATAAATGCAGGAGCTATAGTTACAACTTCACTTATAAAAGGAAGAGATATTAAAGAAAAAGAAGAGAAAATGTTAAACTTTTTAAAAAAACTAGCTAAAAATGATAATTTAAAAATAAATTATGACGTATATGAATCTGAGAAGGCAACGGGAGATAGAAATAGAGCAATGGCTTACCTTTTAAAAAATGATGGATTTATAGAGGGTGACGTAGATGAAGTTTTAGACTTATATTTTAAGCAATGTTCTATAGAAATTGATTGTATGGATTTAGCTAGAATAGGAGTTAACTTAGCCTCTTACGGGTTAGATATAGAAAATGGAGAAAGAGTTATAGATGAAAGAATATCTCGTATAGTAAAGACCTTTATGGTAACGTGCGGAATGTATGATGCATCTGGGGAATTTGCAATTAAAGTTGGAATTCCTGCAAAATCAGGTGTTGGAGGAGGTATATTAGCATCAGTTCCTAAAAAGATGGGAATAGGTATATATGGACCTGCTCTTGATAAAAAAGGCAATAGTATTGCGGGAATAAAGATACTACAAAACTTAAGTGAAAAGTATAAAATAAATATATTCTAAAATAGAGAATTTTTTGACAATTACGGTTTGATAATATATAATTATTTATATAATTAAATATTTTTATGGGTGGTGGGGGAATGAAAGAAATTTTAGTACTAAGAGATTTAGATTGTATAAAAGCAATTGCACATCCAAGAAGAATAGATATATTAAATACATTTAAATCAATTCCATTGTCAGCAAAACAATTGTCTCAACTATTAGATGAACCACATGCAAAAATAAACTACCATATAAAAACCTTATATAAGGTGGGGGTTTTAGATCTAGTAGAAGAGAAAGTTAAGTCTGGAATTGTTGAAAAGTATTATTATCCGACAGCTAAGCATATTGTTATAGGGAAAAAAGCTTTGAATTTTAATAACAACTCAGAAGATAAGGGTATAGGGGATATATGTATATCTAAATTTGAAAATATGAGTAATTCTTTTTATAAAGCTATTGAAGAAAATGATATAGATGATGAATATATAGCTAATTATAATCAAGTTTGTTTAAGCAAGAGTGAAATAAAAGAATTAGCGAATACTATAGAAGAAAAAATTAATGAAATTGTTTTAAATAGAAAGACTGAAGGATCGGAGACAAAATATGATTTAGCATTGATAACAATACCATTAGAAGAAAAATGCAAAGCATAAAGTATCAACAAAATTGTTGATACTTATTTTTTTGGGTATATTATAAATGAATATAAAATTTAGGAGGAAATTCAGTGATAGTAATAGGACCACATATTTCGATATCAAAAGGTTTTTCAAAAGCAGCAGAAACAGCTGTGGATATAGGAGCGAATACATTTCAGTTTTTCACCAGAAATCCAAGAGGCGGTAATGCTAAAGCTTTTGATAATAAGGATATAATAAAATTTCAACAAATAAGAAAAGATAACAAATTTGGGCCGCTATTAGCACATGCTCCATATACAATGAACTTAGCAGGTGTAAAAGAAGAAGTTTATGAATTTGGAAGAATGGTTATAAAGGAAGATATTCAAAGAATGGATTCTTTAGGAATAGAGTATATGTGTTTTCATCCAGGAAGTCATGTTGGATCAGGGATAGATGTGGGAATAGATAAAATATCGAATGCTCTTAATGAGGCTATAAATGGAAATGAAAATATAATAGTATTACTTGAAACGATGTCTGGAAAAGGGACGGAGATAGGATTTAGTTTTGATCAAGTAAAATCTATAATGGACAAGGTTGAACACAATGAAAAATTAGGGGTATGCTTAGATACTTGTCATGTATTTTCTGCTGGATATGATATTGTAAATGATTTAGATTCAGTTTTAGATGAATTTGATAAAACTATAGGTTTAGATAAATTAAAAGCTGTTCATCTTAATGATAGTATGATGCCTTTTGGAGCTAAAAAAGATAGACATGCTTGTATTGGAGAAGGGGAAATAGGACTAGACGCGATAATAAGCTTTATTACACATCCTAAATTAAAGCATTTACCATTTTTCTTAGAGACACCACTAGAAGATGAAGGACATAAAAGAGAAATTGAAATGATAAAAGATATTATAAAACAAATACAATAAAATAATATATAATATAAAAAGAAGAGGCGATATTTGAAAAGTATCGTCTCAATCTATAAAAATGAAAAAAATTGTTTGTAAAAATCAATGAATAAGGAAATAAAACTGGGGGATGAGTTATGAGAAAGTTAGGAAGCACTAATATTGAATTAAATAGAGTTGGATTTGGAGGTATTCCAATACAAAGAATAACTCAGGAAGATACAAACTTAGTTATAAATGAACTTGTAAACCAAGGAATAAACTTCATAGATTCAGCTAGAGGATATACGATAAGTGAAGAATATATAGGAAATGCAATTGAAGGGAAAAGAGATAAATTTATATTAGCTACTAAAAGTATGTCTAGAACTTATGATGATATGATAAGAGATGTAAATACAAGTTTAAAAAATTTTAAAACTCAATGTATAGATTTATATCAGTTCCATAATTTAAAGCCGGATGAATATGAGAATATATTTGAGTACGGTATGGCATATAAAGCTCTGTTAAAATGTAAAGAAGAAGGAAAAATAAAGCATATAGGTATAACTAGCCATAGCATAGACACAATAAAAAAGGCAGTAAATAGCGATAAGTTTGATACCATTCAGTTTCCTTATAATATAGTAGAAGATCAAGCCGATGAAATATTTAAAGAGGCTAATAAAAAAGGTATAGGAGTAATAGTAATGAAGCCACTTGCTGGTGGGGCTATTGATAATGCACAGTTAGCTATAAAATATATTTTATCTAAGGATTACATAGATGTGGTTATCCCAGGTATGGACAGTGTAGAACAAGTTATTGAAAATACATCTGTTTTAAATAACCTTGACATAACTAATGAAGAAAAGATAGAGATGAAAAATATTATAGATAAATTAGGAAGTAGATTTTGCAGAAGATGTGAATATTGCATGCCTTGTCCTGTAGGAATCAATATACCTACCAATTTTTTATTTGAAGGGTACTATAGTAGATACAATTTAAAAGAATGGTCAAAAGATAGATATAAAGCTCTAAGTGTAAAAGCTTCTGATTGTATAGAATGTGGGAAATGTGAAAGCAAATGTCCATATGAATTACCTATTAGAGATATGTTAAAAGATGTATCTAATATTTTAGAATAAACAAAATCCCCTTTAAAGGGGGATTTATTATTTTTTAGTAATAGTGTAGTCAACTTTATAATTAGACAAAGGGTATAACTCTATTTCGACCCTTGGATTTTCCTTATCTATAAAATCGAATAAAAGAACTGGTTTTAATTGTTTATCATTTTTTATAATACCGCTTTTTTCTATACCATCACATATACTTTTAGGATAGTTATGCAAATCACCCATTTTTTTATTTGGAAAATATAACTTTAAGACAGTTATAAGATTTTCTTCTATACAAGGACCATTGTATTGTGTGTTTATGTATCCTGCAATCATATTTTCATATGCTAAATACCTAGAGTGTTTACCTTTAGAGGGCATCCATGATTGACCATGAACGTTGTGAAGTTTGAAGTTAGACTTACTTATTGGTCTACCTGGAATTGTTAACTTTATCATATATACCACATCCTTTATACTTTAGTTATTATAAATGTAAATAGACATTAATGAAAGGGAAATTTATGAATAATAAAAAATTAAAAGAGTTTTGTAATAGTATAGGAATTAGTTGTGTAGGGATTACGGGAGTAGGCCCTTATTATGATTTAGAAAAAATTATAATAGATAGATTAGAAAATAATCTTTTTACAGGAATGGAAGAACCATCTATTGAAAAAAGAATTAATCCAAGAGCTACTATGGAGAATGCAAAAAGTATAATAGTATGTGCTTTTCCGTATTTTATTGAGAATGTATTAGATTCAAATATATCAAAGTATTGTTATGGAAAGGATTATCATATTGTTGTAAAAGAAAAACTAAAGCAAATTGGGGAGTACATAAATAATGAAGTTAAAGATTTTGAATATATGATATTTGCAGATAATGGGCCATTAGTAGATAGGTACTTAGCGAGTGAAAGTGGAATTGGTTATTATGGAATCAACAATAATATAATAACTGACGAGTATGGATCTTATGTATTTGTTGGATATATAATTAATAATTATAATTTTGAATTAGATAATAAAAGCAATAAAACATGTATTAAATGTGGAAAATGTATAAAAAGCTGTCCTGGAAAAGCTATACTAGGGAATTTTAAAATCGATCCTAAAAAATGCTTATCATACATTACTCAAAAAAAAGAAGCGTTAAGTGAGGATGAAAAAACTATATTAAAAAATAATAAAAAGATATTTGGATGTGATATATGTCAAGATGTATGTCCTCATAATATTAATATATCAAAAACAAATATCAAAGAATTTGCTCAAGATTTAATGTATAGATTAAATGAAGAAGATATATATAATATATCAAATAAAGAATTTAAAAGAAAATATAGAGGTAAAGCTTTTAGTTGGAGAGGTAAAAAAATAATACAAAGAAATATGGAAATATTGAATGAAAAAAACTTTTAACTTGTACAGTTAGAAGTTTTTTATTTTTTACTTAACATTTGATAGCTAAAAACATATTATATAAAAAGGAATTTTAAAGGGGGATGGATATGGCTAGATATGCTAATACCTCTCAATTAGAGGGTTTAAATGAAATAATAGGGCAAGAAAGAGCAATAAAAGCTATGGAGCTTGGACTTAAAATAGATAACCCTGCATATAACATATTTGTAGCTGGGGATAGTGGAACAGGCAAAACTACTTATGTACTTAGTGCTTTAAAAATAGATGCAGAAAATAAAAGTGATCAAAAAGACTGGTGCTATGTATATAATTTTGAAAATAGTAGAGAGCCTATTGCGATTGCTCTTGAAAAAGGAATGGGAAAATTATTTAAAAAAGATATGGAAAAATTAGTAGAAAGTCTATTAGATGAACTTAAAGATGCATTTGAAAGCGAAGAGTTTGAAATAAGCAAAAATGAATTATTAGATGATTTTGAAATTGAAAAAGATAATTTACTTCAAAAAATAAAAAAATATGGAGAAGAAAAAGGATTCAAATTGAAAAATAGTAAAGTTGGAATGATATTTACACCAGAAGATGAAGATGTAGATACAACATCTGAAGAATTTTATAAGGTAAAAAAAGAATTAGAAAATGCAGCAATACAAATTGCTTACAAAATTAAAGATATAGAAGAAGATGCCAAAGAAGCACTTTTAGATTTAGAATATGAAGTGGGAAAATATATAGTAGATCCACATATAGACTTGCTAATTGAAAAATATGGAGACTTTGAAAAAGTACAGAAGTATCTAGAGGATACTAAAAATGACATATTAGAGTATGTATATTTATTTTACATGGATGAAGAAGACTTAAAAGAAAAATATGATAAAGAACACTTTACAAGATATAAAGTAAATTTATTAGTTGATAATGGATTAGATAGATGTGGAGCTCCAGTGATAGTAGAAATAAATCCAAGTCCTGCAAACTTATTTGGAAAGGCAGAATATGAATATTATAATGGAACTGTAAAAACAGATTTTACCAAATTGTTACCAGGGGCAGTTCATAAAGCTAACGGTGGTTATTTAGTACTATATGTAGATCAACTTTTAAGATACAATTTATCTTGGGATATACTTAAAAAAACAATACAACAGGGAGAAATAACTTTAGATACTCAAACGGCTATAAAACCAGAAAAAATACCTGTTAATATAAAAGTAATTTTAATAGGTAGTAATTATACGTATAATTTATTGTATAACTATGATCCAGAGTTTAATAAATATTTTAAAATATTTGTAGACTTTGATAATGAAATGAAAAAGGACGATTACAATGAAATTAGATTGGCAAATTTCATAGCTTCATATTGTAATGACAATAATTTGAAGCATTTTACCTATGAAGGAGTAGATCAAGTTATTAGATACAGTACTAGAATAACAGGAGATAGAGAAAAGCTATCAACTAAATTCAATAAGATTGTAGAAATTTTAGTTGAAGGAGATGCTTACGCGAAAATAAGAGGATCTAAATATGTAGATAAAGAAGATGTACTAAAAGCTATAAAAGAGAGAAGAGAAAGATTTAGTAAAATAGAAAAGAAAATGGATGAATCTTTAGAAAAAGGATTTACATTA
This sequence comes from Paraclostridium ghonii, assembly GCF_023653455.1. GTDB lineage: Bacteria > Bacillota > Clostridia > Peptostreptococcales > Peptostreptococcaceae > Paraclostridium > Paraclostridium ghonii. Next base: position 10,843 of record NZ_JAKEDR010000027.1, on the reverse strand, counting down.
ATATCAACTACTGGGGGGAAAGTTGGAGTTATAAACGGTTTATCAGTTTTAAATATGGGTGAGTATTCATTTGGAAGACCTTGTAGAATAACTGTTACAACTGCACCTGGAAGTAGTGGAATTGTAAATATAGAAAGAGAAGTTGAGATGAGCGGCCCTATACACAGTAAAGGAGTGCTTATATTAAATGGATTTTTATTAGAAAATTTATCTCAAGAATTTCCTCTATCACTAAATGCAAATATATGTTTTGAACAAAATTATGGCGGTGTAGATGGAGATAGTGCTTCTGGAGCGGAACTTTATGCTATGTTATCATCTTTAAGTGGTGTTCCTATAAAACAAAATATTGGAGTAACAGGTTCTATAAATCAAAAAGGAGATGTCCAAGTTGTAGGCGGAGTTACTGAAAAAGTAGAAGGATTTTACTATGCATGTAAGAAAAAAGGTTTAAGTGGAAGTGAAGGTGTAATTTTACCAAAAAATAATCTTAGAAATTTAATTCTTGTAGAAGAAGTAAGAAATGCTATAAAAGAAGGCAAGTTTCATATATATCCAATAGATAGAATTGAAGAAGCTATTGAAATATTAACAGATAGAACTTTTGAAGAAGTTAAAAACTTAGCTATACAAAAATTAAAGAGATATAGTGAATTGGAGAAAAAATAATTCAAAAGGAACTGCATTTTTATGTAGTTCCTTTTATTTGGTCAAATAACAAAATATTACAAGTTAATAAATAAAATAATAGTATATATATTACTTTGTTTTGATAAATAATATAAGTAAATATATAGAAAACTTAAGACTTATAATTTTATATATGTTTAAAGTGCATTTAAAATTGTTATATATTATATATATAAAATTTAAAATAAGGGGGAATTAAAATGGTAAAGGCAAAAAAGAAAAATAGAGAAAATATAAAAAAAATATTAGATATACTGGAAAAAACATATCCAGATGCAGAGTGTGAATTAAACTATAAAACTCCATTTGAGTTATTAATTGCTACTATCTTATCTGCTCAATGTACTGATGTTAGAGTTAACAAAGTTACTTCTGAGCTATTTAAAAAATATAATAAGCCTGAAGAATTTGCGAAATTAAGCACATTTGAAATTAGCGAAGAAATAAAAAGCTGTGGCCTATATAAGAGTAAATCTCAAAAAATAAAAGAAACATCAGTATTACTTTGTTCAAACTATGGAGGAGAAGTTCCTGATAATATGGAGGAATTGATAAAACTACCTGGGGTAGGAAGAAAAACTGCAAATGTAGTACTAAGTAATGCTTTTAGAGTTGATGCAATAGCTGTAGACACTCATGTATTTAGAGTATCAAATAGAATTGGACTAGTAAAAACTGATAATCCAGAAAAAACTGAATTTGAACTCATGAAAGTTTTACCGAAAAAGAGGTGGTCAAAATCACATCATTTAATAATTTTTCATGGAAGGAGAATATGTAAAGCTAGAAAACCGGATTGTAATATATGTCCATTGATTGAATACTGTGACTATTATAAAGAAAGGAATGACTAAATTGAAGAGACAGAAAATATTTTTTTTAGTGACTTTAGTTATGTTATATTGTTTTGGATTAACCTATAAAACTTATTGTATGAGCAAAGAAAGTAAAATCTACAAAAATATATATATTGAAAATATTGATGTCTCAGGACTGACAAAAAATGATACAATTAAAAAATTAAATGATTCTTTATATAAGGATGAATGTATTAAATTAAACTATAAAAATAAAGAATATGATTTAAAATTAAATGATATTAACTTTAAATTTAAAGTAGAGGATGCGGCTGATAAGGCTATTTCCATAGGACGAGACAGTGATATTTTTACTAATGCAAAAACAAAACTTAATTTAAGATTAGGAAAAAATATAAAATTAAATGTTGATACTCATTATGATGAAAATAAATTAAAGGAATATATTAAAAGTTTATCTGAAGAAATAAACATAAGTCCAGTTGATTCTTCTATAACTATAGAAAATGATAAATTTAATGTTAGTAAAGAAAAATATGGAATTAGTATAAATCAAGAAAAGTTATTCGATAAAATTAATGAAAAAATAATGAATAAAGACTTTGGAAATACTGATATACCTACAGAGCCAATAAATCCTAAATATACTTATGAAAAATTATCTAATATAAATGTAGTATTGGGAGAATATGAAACAAAATTTAAGCTAAAAAATCAAAATAGAGTAAGCAATATAAAATTAGCCATAAATAAAATAAATAATGTGCTCGTAGATTCAAATGAAGAATTTTCATTTAATAGCATTATAGGAAGAAGAAGTGTAGAACAAGGATTTAAACATGCTCCTATAATAGTAAATGGAGAACCGCAATTAGGTATGGGTGGAGGAATATGTCAAGTATCAAGTACTGTATATAATGCTGCATTGTATTCAGGGCTCGAAATTGTACAAGCTAAAAATCATAGTATACCAAGTGGTTATATAGAAAAGGGTAGAGATGCAACAGTATCTTATGGAAGTATTGACTTAGTGTTTAAAAATAATTATAAATATCCTATACTTATAAAAAGTGAAGTTAAAGGAGATAAAATTATAACAACGATATATGGAAATGAAAGTGATAGAAAAATAGTAGATATAAAAACTGAAATAATACAAATTATAAAATCTAACATAATAGAAAAAGAAAGTAAAGATTTGTATGAAGGAAAAACTCAAGTAGAAAGCAAAGGAAGAGATGGATATAAAGTAAAAACATATAGAGTATATAAAAATTATGATGGATCTGTTGTAAATGAAGAATTGGTTAATGAAAGTTATTATCCTCCAAAGAATAAAGTTATTATAAAAGGAACAAAAAAGAAAGTTGATACAACAAAAAAATTGAACACTAAAACAATATAAATATCCTAACTTAAGGAGATTTATATTGTTTTAATTTTAAAGAAGTTTTTAGAAATGCAAACTTTTGATATAATTAGACTTATAAAGTATTAAGGAGGATTATTTATGGCGTTAAATATAGTATTAGTAGAACCAGAGATACCACAAAATACAGGGAATATAATAAGAAGTTGTGCAGCAACAGGTACAAACCTTCATTTAGTTAGACCATTAGGTTTTTGTATGGATGATAAATACCTAAAAAGAGCAGGGTTAGATTATTGGGACTTAGTTGAAATAAAGTATTATGATAGTTTTGATGAGGTAAGAGAACAAAACCCAGGAGCTAAATTTTTCTATTCAACAACTAAAGCTAAACAAACTCATTCTGACGTAGAGTATGAAGATAATTCATTTATAGTATTTGGAAAAGAAACTAAAGGATTACCGGAAAGTTTAATAATGGAGAATTTAGAGACTGCAATAAGAATACCTATGGTAGATATAGAAAAAGCTAGATCTTTAAATTTATCAAATTCTGTTGCTATAGTATTGTTTGAGGCCCTAAGACAAATAGGTTACCCTAATTTAAGATAAAGTATACGTTATATAGTGGTGAATGTGATTAAAAAGAAGATGAGAAATCTAATTATGATTATGATATAGGTTTCCTATCTTCTTATTTTTTTAAATTGTATACACTAAATGATGAAAAAAGTGAATAAATTTAAAATTAAATGTAGAAAATATTTTATATATAGTGTAGAATCTATGGTAAGAAATCATAATAGAAATGTATATTAGGAGGTAATTATGAAACTTAAAAAGTTATTGTCTGTAGGTCTTGTTACTGTGTTAGCAGGATCTATGTTAGTGGGATGTAGTCCTTCTAAAGGTTCAAAAGAAGGTAAATCAGGTGGAGATGACAAGCTAAAAGTAACTATGATAACTGACGTTGGTGGAGTAAATGACCAATCTTTCAATCAAAGCGCATGGGAAGGTTTAGAAAAAGCTAAAAAAGACTTAGGGGTAGATGTTAAATACATAGAGTCTAAGCAAGAATCAGATTATACAAATAATATAGAAACAGCAATAGATGATGGAGCAGATTTAGTAATAGGTGTTGGGTTTAAAATGGAAAAAGCTATAGGTGAGGCAGCGAAAACTTATACAGATCAAAAATTTGGTTTAATAGATGCAGATTTTGGTGGAAAACCACCTAAGAATGTAGAAAGTATAATGTTCAAAGCAGAAGAGTCATCATACTTGGTAGGATTAGTAGCAGGTAAACTTACAGAAACTAACAAAGTAGGATTTGTTGGAGGTATGGAAGGACCAGTAATAGAAACTTTCCAAGCTGGATTTACTGCAGGAGTAAAAGCTGCTAACCCAGACGCTGAAGTAGTTTCTCAATATGCAAATAGTTTTGCTGATTCAGCAAAAGGTAAATCTATAACTAATCAAATGATATCTAAGGGTGTAGATATAGTATTCCATGCATCAGGAGATACTGGTAATGGAGTGATAGAAGCTGCTAAAGAAGCTGGTAAAAAAGCTATAGGTGTTGATAGAGATCAAAAAAGCGTTGCTCCAGAAACTGTTATATCTTCAGCTATAAAGAGAGTTGACGTTGGAGTTTATGATACAGTTAAAAATTTAGTTGATGGTAAGTTCAATGGTGGACAAGTAACAGTTTATGGATTAAATGAAGATGGAGTTGGAATATCAGAAAGTACAAAAGAAAATGTATCTCCAGATGTATTAGAATTTGTTAACAAACAAGGTGAAAAAATTAAGAGTGGAGAAATAAAAGTTCCATCTACAATGAAAGATGTAAAATAAATAATTAAAATAAAAAAGACTAGTGAGGCTAGTCTTTTTTTTACGCTTAAGGATATTACATTTATTAAAAAACTGTGGATAAACTATGAAACTTATTTATTTCAATTACTATGTTTTAAGCGTAAAAAAAGATTTTGAGAAACGGACGAAGTTGTTGGCTACATGAAATGGTTCGTAGACGTAGTCGCTCAAGCGAAGCGAATTTTTTTATTAAATTATTTATTTTTAAATTAAGAAGGAATTTTAAAATAAATGGTAAAACTATTTAGGATGTCATAAAAAATAAATGATATGGTTATTTATAAGGAAATAAATGTATTATAAATGATATTTTAAATTTAAACTTTAAAAAATATCAAAAAAAATTATAAAAATTACAAAAAATAACAAAAAGTGTGTACAATAAATTAAATATTGCCTACTATTTATTGAAAATAAATTGTTATAACACTTATTTTTTAGTATAATAAAATTGGCGATAAGTAAATAAGGAGGGTTATTATAAACTATGATTAATAGCAATGTAGACCACAGTTTAAAAGTTGTAGATATGAAAAATATAACTAAAAAGTTTGGAAACTTTACAGCTAATGATAATATAAATTTAACTGTGCATAAAGGTGAGGTACATGCTTTACTAGGTGAGAATGGAGCAGGGAAATCAACATTAATGAATATTTTGTATGGACTATATCATCCTACTTCAGGGGATATATATATAAAAGGTGAAAGTGTTAGAATGGAAAATCCTAATGTGGCAATATCTCATGGTATAGGTATGGTACATCAACATTTTATGTTAGTAGAGCCATTTACAGTTGCTCAAAATATAATATTAGGCACAGAGCCTACAAAAGGTATTGGGACAATAGATATGAAAAAGGCTATAGAAGACGTAGCTAGTATTTCAAAAAAATATGGGTTGCATGTAGATCCAAATGCAAAAGTAGAAGATATAAGTGTTGGTATGCAACAAAGAGTTGAAATATTAAAAGCTTTATATAGAGGTGCAGACATATTAATACTAGACGAGCCTACAGCAGTTTTAACACCACAAGAAATAAATGAGCTTATGAATATCATAAGAAATTTAACTAAGCAAGGCAAATCAGTCATAATAATAACTCATAAATTAAAGGAAATAAAAGCATCAGCGGATTATTGTACTATCATAAGAAGAGGTAAGTGTATAGGTACTGTAAAAGTTTCAGATACAACAGAGGATGAACTAGCTTCTATGATGGTAGGTAGAGAAGTAAGTTTTAAAGTTGATAAAGAAGATCCTAAAATAGGGGATGTAATTCTTGAAGTAAAAAACATAAATGCTAAAGATAATAGAAAGGTACAAGTTCTAAATGATTTATCTTTAGAGGTAAGAGCTGGAGAAATACTAGGGATTGCAGGTGTAGATGGCAATGGGCAATCAGAATTAGTTGAAATATTAACTGGATTGAAAAAAGCTGACTCAGGAAGCGTAAAGGTTAATGGAAATGAACTAATAAATGAAAAACCTCTTAATATATTCAGGAAAGGTATAAAAAATATACCAGAAGATAGACATAAAAGAGGACTTATACTAGATTTTACAGTTGCTGAAAATACGGTACTTCAAAGATACAGAGGAGAGAGATTCTCTAAAAATGGAGTTTTAAATAACAGTGAAATAGAAAAGCATGCAAATGCCATAATAGAAGAATTTGATGTAAGGCCAACAGATTTTACATTAAAGGCAAGATCATTATCAGGTGGTAATCAACAGAAAGTTATAATAGGTAGAGAAGTTGATAATATAAGAGTAGATAGAAATGCTACAGGACAACCACAGGTATTAATAGCTACACAGCCTACTAGAGGATTAGATGTTGGAGCGATAGAATTTGTTCATAAAGCAATAGTAGAACAAAGGGATGAAGGAAACGCAGTTTTATTAGTATCTTTAGAGCTTGATGAAGTTATGAACTTATCTGATAGAATAGCTGTAATATATGAAGGAAAAATAGTTGGAATTGTAGATGCTAAGAATGCAGATGAAAATACCTTAGGATTTATGATGGCAGGAGGTGCAGATAATGAGTAATGATGTTAAGGCGAAGAAAAAAAATTCTCTTGCTAATAATACGATAGTATTTTCTATTATATCTATATTTCTAGGTTTATTAGTAGGAGCTATAGCTTTAACTATAGCAGGATTTAATCCGATAGAAGCTTATTCGGTGATGATTGAAGGTATAATCGGAAAACCTAAGTATATAGCGTGGACTATTATAAAATCAACACCACTAATTTTAACAGGGTTATCTATAGCCTTTGCTTTTAAAACTGGCTTATTTAATATAGGAGCAGAAGGACAGTTTATAATAGGAGCATTAACTGCAACTATAGTAGGATATACAATTCATTTACCAGCAATAATACATATACCTCTTACTTTAGCTGCGGCTGCGATGGCAGGAGCTTGTTGGGGTGGATTTGCAGGTTTTTTAAAGTCAAAGTTTGGAGTTAATGAGGTAATATCTACCATAATGTTAAACTGGATTGCATTTTATTTAAATAATTATATGATAATGCAGCCTTGGTTAAGAGAAGGTAATAGTGAAGCATCTCATATGATAAATGAAAGTGCAAGTATAAGTATAGATTGGCTAGCTAGACTAGTTGGACCAGCTACAAAGACTAACTGGGGAATAGTAATAGCTATTATATTAGTTTTAGTAATAGCATTTATACTAGCAAAGACGACTTTAGGATATGAACTAAGAGGAGTTGGATATAATAAGTTTGGAGCAGAATACGGAGGAATAAATATAAAATCATCTATATTTAAATCTATGGCTATAGCAGGTGCTCTTGCTGCATTAGCAGGAGCGGTTCAAGTTATGGGTGTTGCTCAAAATATAACTGTACTTGCTGCTCCAGAAGGAAATGGATTTGATGGGATAGCAGTTGCACTTATTGCAAATAGTAATCCTATAGGTGTGATTTTCTCTGGGTTATTATTTGGGGCACTTAAATACGGCGGAACAAAAATGCAAACTATACAAGCACCATCAGAGGTAATAAATATAGTTATAGGGTCTATAGTTTATTTTATAGCATTAAGCAGTGCTATAAGAATTTTATTTGTTAAATACAAGAATAAAAAGAATCAAGGGGGAATCGAATAATGGAAGATTTAGCTTTAATTTTAAGTACGACTTTAATGTACTCTACGCCCCTTATATTTACAGCGTTAGGTGGAGTATTATCAGAGAATTCAGGTATAGTTAATATAGGATTAGAAGGTATGATGACTATAGGAGCTTTTGCAGGAGCTGCGGCAGGGTACTTAGTAGGAAATCCATGGATAGCATTTTTAATAGGTGGGTTAGCAGGAGGTTTATTTGCGTTAATACATGCTATTGCAACTGTAAGTTTTAATGCGGATCACACTATATCAGGTGTTGCTATAAACTTGCTTGCACCTGGGGTAGCCTTATTTACATCTAAAATATTATTTGATGGAGCTACAATGACTCCAACTATAGATATGGAGAATAAAATACCAAGACCTTTAAATGGTGTTTTTGCAGAAGGTAGCATATTAAATACCGTATTTAATACTTATGCAACAGTATTTATAGCATTTATACTTGTAGCAGTAGTATGGTATGTTTTATATAAAACAAAGTTAGGTCTTAGAATAAGATCAGTTGGAGAGCATCCAGGAGCAGCAGATACTTTAGGGATTAATGTAAATCGTGTTAGATATATTGCGGTAGTTACATCGGGTATATTAGCTGGTTTAGGAGGAGCATCAATGAGTTTAGCAATAGTTTCTTCATTTAGACCAACATTAATTTCAGGACAAGGATATATAGCTATGGCAGCTGTTATATTTGGGAAGTGGAAACCACAAGGAGCTATGGGAGCATGTTTATTATTCGGTTTCTCAACTGCTTTATCAATATTCTTTGGAAATCCAGAGTTGCCATTTAGAATAAATGAAAACTTATTATCTATGATACCGTATGTAATAACATTAGTAGTGTTAGTGTTATTTATAAAATCATCTAAAGCTCCAGCGGCACTGGGTAGTCCATATAAAAAAGGTGAAAGATAATGAAAATATGAATAAAAAAAGATGATAGCATTGCTATCATCTTTTTTTATTCATATAAAACATAATTTACAACCTAGGAAAAATATAATTAAATATATAAAATATTAATTATAAAACAAAATTTAAAAATAATATAAGGGAAGGATAAAATGAGTTTAAAGTATAGTAAGCAATCTTTTGTAATTGATGGTGATTTATGTCTAGCATTGGTGGATAAAAGAATTACTTGCGATATGGAATTAGAATTAAAAAGAAGAAATATACAAATAATAAAAACTATAGAATGTAAAGAGTGTTACAATGCTATAAAATATCATCCAGATATAAGTGTATGTAACTTAGGTGAAGGAAATATAGTTGTAGCACCAAATGTATATGAGCATTACTTAAATTTATTAAAGCCATTAGGATTTAATGTAATAAAAGGGAATAGCTATATAGAACAAAAATATCCAAATAATATTCGATACAATATAACTATAATGGGACACTTTGCAATACATAATTTTAATTATACAGATAAAGAAATCTTAGATTACATAAATAAAAAAGGTATTATAAAAATAAATACAAAACAAGGATACTCAAAATGTTCGATAGGTATAGTTGATGATAACTCAATAATAACTTCTGATGAAGGGATATATAAGGCTGTACGAGAATATGGGATTGATTGTCTTCTTATAAAATCTAAGAGTATAGATTTATTTGAATTAGATTATGGTTTTATAGGTGGATGCACAGGGTTTATAAGTAAAGATAAAATTGCTTTTTTAGGAAATATAAAAAAACATCCAGATTATGAACTAATAAAAAAATTTATAAAATCAAAAAATAAGGAAATAGTAAGTTTAAGTAAAGAAAAATTATTAGATTTAGGTTCTATAATTCCTCTGATGACTAGAAAGGAGTGATAACTATGGACGACAAAGAGATTTATCTGAGCTTATTGCCTAAATATAAATTAGCTATAAATCAATTTGTAAAGCACACTCAGTTTAAAAATATAATTAATTATAATGAAGATTTTGTAGAAATAAAAATAAGTGTAAAAGATAGAAATGATGATACTGTATTAGAAATATCAAGAGAGATAACGGATATTTTAATGCAAGTAATAAAAGAAGTAACATTAAAAGAATATATAAAAAAAGCATATGAAGATAAATATAAAGGTCAAACAGAGGGAATATATGTTAAATCATTGGAAGGATTTGAAAAAAAAGATTTATTGTTGAGAGAGATTATATTTTATAGAATGAATAATTACATATTAAATAACGACCATATAGATGTAGATGGGTTTGTTAAATTTAGAATGAAAGAGTTAATGGGATATATAGCTAATATTTGTGAAGATGCACTAGAAGAATATTTAATTGAGAAAGATTATGATGAATTTATTAGTGTATTAAGATACTTTATAAATGTACAAGAAACTAAAATTGATACATTAAAAGTGTACATAAGAAAAGATAATTCATTTATATTATATGATGAAAATGACAATATAATAGAAAATGAAAATGATGAGGAATTAATTAATATGTTTATAAAAGAAAATCTAAATTACGAAGATTTTTTAATAAGTACATTACTTTCTTTATGTCCAAATCATATAATTATATATGACTCTTTAAAAACAAATTCATCTAGAGAGATCATAGATACAATAAAAGCTATATTTGAAGAAAAGGTAGAGGAAAAAAATAAATCTTAAAATTAAGAAAATGTATTGAAAAAAACATATTAAAGTATAAAATATATATTGTTTACAATTAAAATGATAAGGAGAATTGAGATGAACAATATATATATAATTTTGATAATGGCAATTATCGGAGGTATAATTGGATATGTGACTAATAAATTAGCTATAAAGCTTATATTTAGGCCTATAAACCCTATAAAAATACCTATATTAAATATTGAAATAATAGGTCTTATACCAAAGAGAAGAAAAGAAATAGCTATAAAAATAGGGGAAGTAATTCAAGATGAGTTTATATC